>SXQV01000243.1 GCA_005792805.1 Methylococcaceae bacterium
AGCCGCTTATGAAATCCGGCAAACTGAAGCCTTTTTGAAATTGAATCGGATTCTTTTTCATGGCGCGATCTCCAGTGATTTCAAGACTTTTATTTGATTCTCTGTATAGTCGAAAGTTGCTGAAGGTTGTGGGTAATCAGGTAAGCTTAAGACAAATTGAGCCTTGGGTCTAATTTGCTTGATGCAGCATCAACCAACAGGCGTAATCCATCCTGAACCGCTCAGTCGTCTGGATATGCGCATTTCTTCTGTCCACGTCACTCTGGGTCCGGGTGATCCAGCCATGTTCTCCGAATCGTTGCAGTTGCTTGCGAATGGCACGTTCCGAATAACCGGTTGCCAGGACGATCTCCTTGACTGTGCTGGCATGATGCGGCTCGGTGTGTGTGCCGAGATAGCGGAACAAATCCTGGGCGATGCGGGATCCCCATTGCGGGACATTCTTGCGTTCCCACTCGCGGATGCGCTGGAGTCGATCCAGCAGCCCCGGATCTGTTTGTGACGGTGCCGCCGGGTAAGTTTCTTCGGGAAGAATGCCGACCATGCCGCTGATGCGGATGGGTTGGTCGGTGTGGGGGTGGCGGAAGGTGATCTCTATTTCGATGGCATCGCCAGCCACCTGATTTTGCAATGTAAGCAGTTTTTCCACGAGTAAGCCCTGGCTTCAACAAGCGACGGGCTGACCCGACTGATCCATTACAGTGCATGGATCAATTCGCGACAATGGATATTGACGGGACTCGATGCCGGTATTGGCGTTCGGTATTGATTGATTGGGGGTTGGCATGGCTACATCATCAAGTTGGGCGCCACGGACCACTCGTGGCGTCTTTACCTGATAGACGCAGCCTTTGCCTTTTTGTCAGGGCTCAGCAGTCCTGCAGGCCCTGGGACTCGGTTTTTTTGCCGACAAACCAGCTGCTGACCCGATTGCGGTTGTCGTAGGTGGCGGTGGCGCTGCAGGTGGCGGCCTCCATGGCGGTGATTTCGATGGGCCAGAGAATCAACTCGGCGGCAGTCAGGGTGAAGATGTCAGCCGCCAGATAAGGCAGTGCGCGGATCTTGGACGCCTGATGGAAGCCGGACTGAAACTGGAAGACATCCACCTTGTTGCCGTGGGCGTCACTGTCGACCATGGCGGGTGCGCCGAACCGGGCCAGGAGTTCCTGGCGTGGGGTGCCGGGACCGATCCCCTTGAGATCAACGGGCCCCGGCTGGGAGAGCACCTTGTAGACCGAACAGCCCGACAGGGTGAATAGCAGACACCCCAAACCCATGATTGTTTTCATGCGACGCTCCATGCTTGGGTGCTGTGGTTAGCGGATTTCTCGCATCAGTTGCAGGTAGAGGGATTTTTTCGCCTTGGTGATGGCTTCTACCTCCAGCGTGGGCAGTTGACCCAGGCTGAGCCACTTGCTGCTGATTGTGGCATCTGTGCGGGCGGTGACGGTGGGGCCGCGCTGACCGTTGCGGGTGACGACGGCGCTGCCTTCCAGAATGTAGTCCTGATCGAACCAGACGATGGGTTCGATGAGAAATAGGGTGAATCCGACGAAGAAGCCCTTGGCGAAGGCGGCGCCAGAATGCATGTCCGGCTTGATGGTGAACTGGGTGTCGATGGCGAGGTTGACGTTTTCGTCGGGTCGCAAGGGGTAGGCGAGTTCCTTGGCGAAGCCGTGTTCCCTGATGGCCTGGGCGAAACCTTCCGTCATATTGCCTGATGGCCCATAACTGGAGGACTGTGACCCCTCTGATCGCAAGCCCACTTTGTCATGCTTTGGCAGGTTGGCCGTGGAGATGGTCATCGGGTCGGGCTTGATCGTGACCTGCGTGCCTGTGCAGCCGACCAGAGCCAGTGAAATAAATGCGAGGGCGAGGAGTTTGCGTGTCATAACGTGCACCAGAAGGAAGAAAGGTGCGACGGATTACAGGGTAGTTACGGCATCCTGACAATTGAAATCGACGGGCCAAAATGCCGGGATTTCCGGGCGAAATGCGGTGTCATTGATCAGACAAGAGGGGGTCTTCGGGTGCGTTGTCCGGGATGGGCGGTTACCCGGTCCCGTCTTCTTTCACGGGCGTTGGGTTTTCTGGCAGCTGAATTCAGCCAGTAACCCGTAGTGGTCGGATAGGTTGTCGGGGGCATCGACGCCAAGTCGGGTGATGCGGGTTGGGAGCAGGGCGTCTGACTGAAACAGCACGCGGTCCAGGCGTGCTCCGGAAAATCGAAGCAGCCCATGCCACGATGCCATCGCGTTGGTTTTTGGATCCTAGGTCAGCCCCGGATCATTCCCATGCAAAAGCTTCCAGGCATCGAACCAGTGCCTGTCCAGGGTGGCGTCGATGTCTTGATCGAGAAACGTGTTGAAGTCACCAGCAAGAATCAAGGCGGGGTGGGTCTTGCCCCAGTCCTCAAGAATTCCCACCTGCCTTGCCCGGAAGGTCTGGCTGCGCCAAAACAGCAGGTCGGGACTTTCAAGGTGCAGGTTGACCAGGTCATGAGGGCGCTGGCAAAGATTGATCTGAACCGACAACATACCTCTGGCCATGTCCGACGGGAACGTCGCATACGCCCAGCGATGGGCGTTGAGCGCTTTTTTCGTGAGAGTAACCAAGCCGCCAATCGGCAATGATTGCGGCGGGCCCTCATGGAACTGGGTGTATTGGGTTCTGATGAGCGCATTTGTCTTGAGTTGCTTGAGTGTCTGCCGTTGAGCCTCCTGCAAATGAATGATGTCGGGTTCAAGATCTGTGACCAGTCGAATCAATCGATCAATCCGTTCCCGGTTGGTATCGGAGAATTCAGCGACGTTATAGGTCAGCAGGGTCGGGCTTTGGGCTGAGGCGGAGTCAGGCCCAAGTGCGAGCATCAGTCCCAACGCCATGCTGACCCTCAGGCGTGTCGTTGTGGGTGGCTGCATCACGGCGTCTGACGGGTCGCTACTGGCTGATGAGGACAAATGGCGCCCAGTGGGATGGATGGGCGAGAGTGCTGGGCAGGGCCGCATCAGTAGTGCCCTGTTTCATGACAGCCAGCTGGGCTTGCCTTAACGCATCAGCCTTGGCGTGGGGGTGGGTTTTGAGGTGGTTGTAAAAAGTGGTCATCAGCAGGCTTGAACCTTCATCGGCCACCGGCCACAGCGAGGCAATGACGTTCCTGGCGCCAAGGCGGAGCAGTGTCTCGGGGAATCCCTCCAGCCGTTCACTGATTTCATCGGCGGGTTCACTGACGCCTGTTTCACAGGCCGACAAGGTCATTAGGTCGATGTGCCGTAAATCGTAGTGCCGTTGTTCAAGTTCTTCCTGCCGGAGTCGGCTGCCATCGCCGAGCAGGAAAAACGAGTTGCGATTGAATCCGTGACTTTCCACGAAATGGCTGGCGATGTGAATGACGTTATGGCGCCCTTTCAGCACCTGCGTCAGATGGGATCGGTTGAATGAGTCGTTCAAATAGGTGCTGCCAGACCAGGTGCCGTCTGGCGAAGGTCGGATGATGGCAGCCAGTTCCGCCTCCACGAAGGGCAGGGATGGAAAGTCTGGCCAGGGTTGGCTGACACCCAGTGCGGCGATGTCCCAGTGGGAAGGCCTGGGCGCCGGTCGAACGGGATTGCGATCGGGCATGACAAATGCGCTGGACAGGCTTTCCACCAGGTAGTGTTGGCCGTCGAACAGGGCCGCAAAGGGGATGGTTCTGATGATGCCGCCGGCCTCAATGAGCAGCGTGCTGATCCGGTGGCGGAGCAGTTGATCCTGAATTGGTGCAATTAAGAGGGTGTAGAGGGTATTTGCCGTGGCTTGAGCATTTTTGCCCGGCTGCTGAATGTCATTGAGAAACGCGCCGGTTTTTTGCTTCAGGGCCTCCCGGCCAATGGCTGCGCGATACCGGGAGATGTCGGTTGGCGTGAAGAGTGTGATGTCCAGAGCCTCGTCGGTCACCGAATACCGTACCCAGGCAGCTGAATCGGGTTCTTGCTTCAGTCGGTTCCGAATCTGTAGGGCTGTCGGCTTCCTGCTGTATGCGGCTGCTTTTTCGGGCCGAGCTCTGGGCTGGTTCAGCGGATAGCTGCGGTAAAATTTATTGAATGCCTGCAGGTTCTCATCGGCTCTTCGTTCCAGCTGTTGGACCAGCAAGGTATCTCGAGGTGTCGCGGCCCGGTGGTTGAGGTGGCGGTGCAGGGTTCGGATGGGACGTCCCAGTCGGTTTCGTTTGATGGCGAAGTTTTCATAGTGAGCCAGCCAGGCCTGTTCATCGGTGGTGTAGGCAATCTCATTCAACAGGTGCCCCTCTCGGGTTTGGCTCTGTGACGCCGGTTCTGCGATTTCAAGCGCAGTGATGTTGTTGAGCTCATGCTGTCGGTGATCTTCCTGCAGCCAGCTCTTGAGTCGGTCCAGTTTTGGTTGCCGCGCTTCCGTGAATTGTCGATAGGCGTCCGGGTTCAATGGCTTCAGGTCAAGCCCAGTGGGTTGCTCGAGGTTGATGGATTTCTTGGCAAATAGGACGGCCAGTGCCGGGAGCCGATGGCGGATGGCCAGGGCAAAAAGATTGAACGGGACTGCATTGGCTGGGTGCTGAATGCCGAATTTCTGCTCGCTGAAATGCAAAGCCATGACGGCATGCTGTTCAGCCTCGGTCCATTTTTCCTGAGCGATTTCCGCCAGGACCAGGGCATTGAGGGCTTCTTCTTCCGGAAGGATGGATTGATGATCAGCACGGTCCAGTGTCAGCGCTACGGCCTGTTCTGCGAACCTTTCTGCCTGGGTGTACTGGCCCTGATCAATCAGGGCGGCACTCAGGTTGGTCAGGGGATCAATTTGCGCCGTTTCGTCCGGGCCATACCGCATTTTCATCGCGGCGAGGAAGCGCCGGGACAAGTGAATGCTGAAGTCGATGTCCCAGGACAGGGCGGCACTGCCGACGAAATCGAAAATGTCGGCTGCAATCTCATTCTGGTCGCCCAAGGTGTCGTCCAGGGTGGCCACGGCCATGCGTCCCAGCTTTTCCGAATGGGCCGAGTCGTCAATCTGGTCATACCAGTCGGAGAGTTCTGCCTCGAGGTAGGCGACATTCTGGTGCTTCTCGCCATACCGCCTTCGTGAAATGGCAAGGGCGGACTCGGTTGCCTGGATAGCTTCGCGCATTCTGCCAAGACAGAAATAGTTGGTGCCGAGGCTGTGGTAGCTGGCGGCGACTTCGCTCGACTCCGGTCCTTCAAGGGCGATGTTGATGGCGAGCGCTTCCTCGGCGTAAGGGAGCGATTGGCTGCATTGGTAGTCCTGGCGGTAGAAGTAGTCGAGGTCGTTCAGCAGCGTGGCGGTTCGCACCGATTGCCAGCCGACAAAGGCTTCACTCAGGGCAAGCGCGGCCAGATCAACGGTAATGGCCTGCTCATGGCCCAACGGTTGGTGGCGCAGGGTTTCGGCAAATTGACGCATCTGTTCGATGGTGTCTTCGTTCTGCAAACCCTGCAGGCGGATTCGGGTTTTGAGCGCCGTGTGCGACAAGGCCATGGCCTCGTCATCGCGGCCCGAATACGAATAGATGAGCGCAAGGTCGCCTTGCCGCTGTGCGGTCTCGATGCTGTCCTTGCCATAGAGCCGATCTGACAGGGCCAGGCCGCGCTCGGCCAGGGGCAGTGCCCGGGCATAATCACTGAAGAAGTAGAGAGAAAGGACAAGATCGGCCAATCGGCGTGCGGTTTCGCCGGATTCCTTGCCATAGCGGTTTTCGGATATTTCTAATGCGCGCTGCTGGTAGTCAATGGCCTTGAGGTAGTCCTGAAGCGCGAAGAAGCCATCTCCCAGTAGCGTTATCGCCCGGTAGGTCCACCCCCCAGCGGGGCCCGAGAGGTGTTCAATGTCGGGTATTCGAGGTTCAATCACCCCGATCAGTTGCGAGTAGGCGGCTGTCCTGGCTTTGTTCGTGTAGGCGGCGATAACCGGACCGAATGAAGAAGGGGCGATTTGGTCTGCAAACGTGAAGAGGGCCGTCAGGACAAGCGCGAGAATCGCAAGGGTGTTGATTGGCCGAAAACGGAGCCGGAACCGAACAGGCGACAATGCGGAAACCGGGTCAGGGTGACTTGGGCTGCAGGATCACGACCCACTCTCCTTGGTCAGGGGCATTCCTGAGGGTAAATCGGGGTTGCAGATGTGCGGCGGATGCGGAGAGCTTCAGGTGCAGTTCGACACTACGGGTGTCAGAGGCCCGGCGAATGACCTGGTGTTCAATTCCTGCCTCGATAAGGGCTGCGCGCCAGGCCGCCTCGGCAAGTTCGACGTCATCGACAATTTGGTATTGAAAGCCAGCGATTGCCTCACCGGGAAATAGGGCGACCAGCGCCGAATCATTTCCACGAGTGATCTCCGTTTCAGACAAGGGAGATGATTGGCCAATAGGCGCTTTCTGGCTCAAAGAGGGCATGAATCGACCGGTGACACCGACGATGAGCAGGATTGATACGGCCCCCGCCAACAACTTCGGGTGGGTGATGAGTGGTTGAAGCCAGGAAGTCAGCCACCAGATGGGGTCCTTCCGTAACGGCGGGTCAAGGAGCCCCTCGGCGATAAGTCGGTTTTGGAGCCGATGTTTGTCCGCATCCGTAGCCAATGGCCCGGACTGATGCTGGTGATGCCTTTTTCTCAGGGCGGATCCCACTCTGGATGTTTCTGAGTCCGTGGGCTGTTCTTTCTGGATGTTGTCCAGCCAGCGCTCATCGTCATCTGGATCATGGGTAGTCATCGGAACCTCAGGACGTCAGCAATTCAAGACAAGGCGCAAGAAACGGTTTCAGCTTTTTTCGGCACTCCATCAAATACTGGCGGGTTGCGCCATAGCGGCGCCCGATTCGATCGGCAATTTCCTGGAGGTCAGTGCCAGCAGACCAGAGCTCAAGCGCATAGGCCCGATTGGGAGCCACGGCTGCAAAGCGATCCAAACCGGCTTCTACACAATCATCCGGATGCACGGATGGGGTGGGGGCGGGTATGACCGGGTCGTCAGGATCTCCATTGAGTGTATCCATGGCCGGGTGTTTTTGTGATCGCCGAAAATGGTCGATCAGCGTGTTCCTTGCGATGGACCACGCCCAGGCTTTGGCAGATCCCTGGCCATTGAACTGTCGGGCATTTTTCCAGATTTTCAGGACAACTTCTTGGAACATATCATCTGCATCCTGGAGATTGCAGCCTCTCGCCATGAAGAATGATTTCATGGGGTGTGCCCATACTTCGTAAATGGCGTTGAATGCCTGTTGGTGATTGGCATGACCCCCCTGCGCGATAAGAGTCAGGATCTGTTCATCCGTCATGGATCGGCAACATCCAATATGGGATTGTGACGGCCATAGTTCTCAACTATCTCAGTCGACCCTACACGTGGCACCACTCCTGAATTCATTGATTCATTCGCCGGCAAATGGGGGGGGCAAGGTTCAGTCAACATCAGCTATCCAAGGGTCGCATCAATAATTAGTTCCTGTCCCTCATTCCTCGGGCTGTTTACGGTGGTCTTGACCGGATGGAACTGCATCTTTTCAGAGGGGTAGAGTGCCAGGAGGGGCTGTAAATGTTCAGCATCCGTCACGCTCGGATCCATCCAGGCATCATACTGATCGGGTGAGAGAATGACCGGCATCCGCTCATGGATGGGTTGCATCAGGGTATTGGCCGCCGTGACGATGATAGAGCAGGAATCCAGGGTTTTTCCTTCCCGTTCCCAGTGCTCCCAGATGCCGGCAAAGGCAAACGGCGCATGGTCCTTGAGATAGATGAAATAGGGTTGCTTGTGCCCATCAGGTTGCGGATGCCACTCATAAAAACCGTCTGCGGCGATCAGACAGCGGCGATGCCGAAACGCGGAGCGAAAGGCCGGCTTCTGCGCGACGGTTTCCGCCCGAGCATTGATGGTGCTGTATTCGGTTTTGGGTTCATCCGACCAGGCAGGGACCAGTCCCCACTTTAAGGCGGCCAGCTCCCGCCCACCCCCAGGAGCGTTCCGTGCGACCAGCACCTTGGTGCTGGGGGGAATGTTGTAGCTGGGCCAGCATTCCGGTTGGCCCTCAGCGCGAAAAAGCCTGGCGAACCGCTCTATCGGGGTGGTTCTGACGTAACGGCCACACATGAATTTGCCTGTCTCAACCTGTCATGTACCGCCGACGCAACCAATCGTCGAGACTAACCCAACGGCCTCCGCCCATGAAGAACAGGACCACAAGCATGACGAAGTAAGTCGCGGCGAACTCGATACCGTTGTTCAGCACCACAAAGTCGCCATTCGCCGTCAGCCAGGCATAGTCCCCGTGTTGCTTCAGCAGTTCTCGGGCTTTGCCGAGACGCTCGATGGCCCCAACCGTTCGATCTGTAGCAAATATCCCACTGCCCGTGGCAATCGCCAGCCAGCCATTCTCCCAATGAGCCTTGAACATTGCGACCAGCATGGTGAACATCAAAGGCAGGGAGATCCAGCGAACAGCAAAACCAACCAATAGGAAGATCGCCCCCAGCACTTCGGTGGAAGCGGCCAGAAAGACCATCAACGAAGGCCAAGGTAACCCTAGTCCCCATTCGGGATTGCCGAACCAGGCGGCAGTTTGTTCGAAGTTCGCAAACTTCTTGGTACCCGCCATCCAGAACACCGGAACCAGGTACAAGCGAAGCAGCAGGGAGGCAAGAAAATCAAGCTGGAAGCTCTTTTCAAGAGACCGCTGGAGGGACTGGCAAACCTCGATGGCGTGTTGCTTGCGAGCCGCAAATTCGGGTGTCTTCAGGTAACGACGCAAGTCATCGAGCCGCTGGCTAAATGAATCCATGACTTTCTCCTCAACGATGCGCCAATATGAAATTGGGCTGGGGCGTGAAAATATGACCAATCTCCTGGCGCATCATGAACCTCATATCAGGTCGAGTCTAACTCAAGACCTTCCAGCCTTTCTGAGGCACCATCTTGATTGTTCATTGTCACAGTGACGTTGTTGATTGGTGACCGATTCTGGAGGTTCAAATGAAATCAACAGGTCTGATTTTCCTCGGCTTGTGCCTGCTCCCGGCAGGCGTGCTCACAGGTAATGTGGTGCTGTTTGCCCTGGGGGCTTCCCTGTGCCTGGTGGGCGACGTCAAAATGTTGCTCGCGATGCGAGACGAACGACGGCTCTTAACCCGTCCCCAGAAATTGGGGTGAAGTAAAAAACCCCGGACAGTGGCCGGGTTTTTCTCGAGAGAGGCACATTTTCAATTTTCAGAGTCGGGAGCCGCGGCGAAGTTCCGCGATTCCCTATTTGATGACAGCCACTAAACCCTTGAGGCGGAATCTTCATGGACTCAAAGCCCCTCACCATTCTCTCGGATCAGATCAACCATGCGCTGGATCAGCTTCCATGTGGAGTAGAGCATGACCGCATAAATAGCCCACTCATCAGGGGAAACGCTGGTCGGATCGCCGTCGAGGACGGACATCCCTAATGCTCCTATGAGGATGAGCAAGACGTAGCTGATCATAAAAGGTCACCCCGCTTGCGGACCAGGCTCAAGCCATCGGCCACTGGCAATAGCACGGCGGAGACTCGCGGATCGGTTTTGATTTTCGAGTTCAACGCCCGAATCGCCGAAGTATCCTCATCAACCTCCGAGGGGTCGGCCACTTTCCCACCCCACAGCATGTTGTCGATCAGTAGCAGACCCCCCGGGCGCAGCAGAGCCAGCGTTTGCTCATAGTAGTTATCGTAGTTGGCTTTGTCGGCATCAATGAAAGCCAGGTCAAAGCGCCCGCTGTCACCTTCATCCATCAACTGTTTCAAGGTCTCCAGTGCATGCCCCAGCCTGAGCTCAATCCGCTCGGCCACCCCGGCCAATTGCCAGTAGCGCTGGGCTGTCTGGGTATGCTCGGCACTGATATCCAATGCAACCAACCGACCCACGGATGGCAACGCCAGTGCCATGCAGGTCGAGCTATAGCCAGTGAAGACCCCAACCTCCAGAACTTGCTGCGCACCGATCAGTTCGATCAGCCACGCCATGAACCGACCCTGCTCCGGTGCAATCTGCATTCCGCCATAGGGATGCCGGGCCGTTTCCTCCCGTAATTGCCGTAACACCTCCGGCTCGTTCACTGTCGCGGACAGAAGATAGGCATAGAGGCAATCATCGAGAACGACGGATTTATTGGCCATGGAAGTTATTCCGAAGGGTTAATGAAAGCTTGGCTTACATGGCTGGGGAGGAGAGTCCGCAACCTGGTCGATAATGACAGCCCATGGATCCAGTGGGTTCCATGACCATTTACCCGGCCATCACCTTGGGTAGGTCACTCCACCGCGTCGTATAGGCGGGCGACAGCGCCCCGCGCTGCATGCGCCAGGGGGTTTCCTGCGCCTGGCGGGTCAGTCCCTGGGCGGCGGTCCAGATCGTTTCCCGGCCCATGTCCCGGTTCAGGCCGTCGATGAGCGCCAGCAGTGTCTCCCGTTTGGCGGCTCGGTCAGTATCGACGTGGTCAAACAAGGACAGTTGTCCCGGTCCTTTCGGGGTCAGGTTCAACAGCATCACACCGGCTTTCTGATAGCGGTAGCCCGGTTGGTACAGCCGCTCCAGTCCCCGGCCTGCGGCCTGACACAGGATCAGCGTATCGGCGGTCGGCCTCTCCAGCCGTAGCGTGACGCTGGGGTGGTGTTGCGGCTCCGATGGGTTGTAGGGCGGGGTATTCAGAAACACGGTGAGGGCCGAGGTCTCGGAGCCCTGATACCGCAGCTTCTCGGCGGCACGGGCGGTGTAGGTACTCACGGCCTGACGCAGCGTGGGCAGGTCGGTCACCCGTTGGCCAAAACTCCGGGAGGAGACAATCTGCTGCTTCGGCGGCGGCACCTGTTCCAGGTCGATACAGGGCACCCCGCGCAGTTCCAGCGCCGTGCGTTCCATCACCACCGTGAATTGCTGCCGGATCCAGGGGGAATGAGCCTGGCTCAGGTCCAGTGCGGTGCGTATGCCCAACCCTTCCAGCTTGGCTGACCCGCGACGGCCAATACCCCAGACAGCGCCCACCGGGGTTTCTTTCAAAAGCGCCTCACGTACCGGCGAAGGCAGGGCGGTCAGATTGCAAATCCCGTGCGCCTTGAAGTCGGGATGGGTCTTCGCTAGCCGGTTGGCGACCTTGGCCAGGGTCTTGGTCTGGCCGATGCCGATTCCCACCGGAATGCCGATCCAGCGCTGGACCTGCTGGCGCAACCGGAAGGCCATCTCATCGAGATTGAAGTGACGGAACCCGGTCCATTCGATGAAGGCTTCATCGATGGAATACACCTCCTGCCGGTCCGAGTATTCGCCGATGATCGACATCATCCGGCTGGAGAGGTCGGCATACAGGGTGTAATTCGACGACAACGCCAGGCCCCCGGCCTTCTCGTATTCGCGTTTGATCTTGAAGTACGGTGTTCCCATGGCAATGCCGAGCGCCTTGGCCTCATCCGAGCGGGCCACCACACAGCCATCATTATTGGACAGCACCACCACCGGACGCTGCCGGAGCTGGAGATTAAAAACCCGCTCGCAGCTGACATAGAAGGCATTGCCGTCGACCAGGGCAAAGACCGTATCAGACGGCATGAATGACCCGGGTCACCACACCCCAGATGACACACTCCAGCCCCTCCTTGAGTTGCAGCGGGGAATAGGCCGGGTTCTCCGGCAGCAGCCAGGCCGATCCGGCCTTCAGTGCCAACCGCTTTACCGTCAGCTCGCCATTGACCGCCGCAATCACGATCCGGCCATTCGTCGCTTCCAGTGAGCGATCCACCACCAGCAGATCGCCATCATGGATACTGGCCCCGGTCATCGAATCGCCGGTGACCGTGACGAAGAAGGTCGCGGCAGGCCGTTCGATCAGATCATTCAGATCCAGCCGCTGATCGACATAATCATCCGCAGGGGAAGGGAAGCCCGCCGGGACCCGGCTGGCATACAGGGGTAACGATTGCCGCCGGGCCGCAGGATCGGGAAGTAATACCCCTTCGGGCAGGCCGCCCTGTGTGCGTTGGGTCTTTAAGTCCGCCAGCAAGGCCTGAATGTCGGGGTACAGACTGACCGGTACCCGAATCGCCCGGGTCGATTCGCCATAGTCATTACTGCCGGGTTTGCGCCCGGCACCGGGTCGAACGCCGCCACGAGGGGGCATGAGGGGGCTCCTGATTCCGTCTAAAGGATTAGTGTACGGATATCATAAAGAGAAAGTAAAGCGGGTTTTCAGGGGGCTTGTGCGTTGACACGCGGCACCTGATGTAGAAACATGGCTACCCTGTGTTTCACTGTGTCTGCCAGGATGTTGCCATGACCATTACCACCTTTTCGAGCCGGGATTTCAACCAGGACACCAGCCGGGCTAAAAAAGCGGCGGCAGCGGGGCCGGTGTTCATTACGGATCGCGGGAAACCCGCCCATGTGCTGTTGAGTATCGAGGAATACCAGCGCCTCACCGGAGGGACCCGCAACATTGCCGATGCGCTGGCCATGCCGGATCTGGAGCGCATCGGATTCGAGCCGCCCCGCATCGTCCTCGGCCCGCGTCCGGCCGACCTGTCCTGATGTTTCTGCTTGACACCAACGTCGTGTCCGAAATTCGCAAGATCCGTCTTGGGTCGGCACACCCGAACGTGGCCCGCTGGGCCGATAGCGTCAACGCCAGCCGCCTGTATCTCTCGGCGATCACTCTTCTTGAACTTGAGCTGGGTATCTTGCAGCTTGAACGAAAAGACCCCCGGCGGGGGGAAGGCCTCAGACGATGACTTGAGTCCTGTGTCCTCCCCGAGTTCGACGGGCGCATTTTCCCGGTGGATACGCACGTCGCCCGCTGCTGTGCGCGTCTGCATGTCCCGGATCCCAGATCAGAGCGGGATGCCCTGATTGCGGCGACGGCACGGGTTCACGGCATGACCGTGGTAACCCGGAATCAGAGCGACTTTCAATCAACCGGCGTCCCCCTGCTGAACCCCTGGCACGCCTCCGACTAGGCGAGCCAGGCCGTATCGCCCCTCCTTGACGGTGGAGGCGCGGGCCAGCGGATAGCGGGGTTTGTAGCCGCTCATCAATGCACCCGGTACTCGGTCAGGTCACGCACGACAAAACCCGGTCGGGCCCATTCATTCTCGTCATCGCTCAGCAGAATCTCGATCATCCAGATGGGCTCCGGACTGTAACGGCATCATCAAGACCCTGCACAAGCGGGTCGGCGTTGACTCAATCGGGTTCACAATTACCGAAATCGACTGTGCTGCCAACCAATACCGGGAATTGGGCTACAGCGAGATTTCTCCTGATGTGGTCCAGGAAAACCCATCAGCTCACTGGACTGCTCTTGTCACCGGTTCGAGCAAAAGTGACCTTGTACTTTTCGTCTGCAAGATTGCCAGCACCGTCCAACCGGCTCCCAGGTATTGCTCGATCTTGCGGGTCTTGCCCGGGGATTCGACGATGAAGAGGTGACGAGACATCACTCTACTGAGCGCGCTACAGGGGCCAAGAGTGAAGCGAGTTTCAGGTGCGGAACATAACATTGATAACATTGGGGAGAAGACAAGGGCACCGACAAGGATTCCCGGATAACGGCCGACTTAGCCCGGCCTTATGCCTTGGCAACTCATCACCATCCCAATGTTGTCTGGCGATGAACCAATCGCGGCACGGAATCTCCAATGTGCCTGTTTTAACGAATAACCCATGCGTACCATGAAAAACCAAACTCGCCTCCTGTTGATGGTTTGCCTGAGCATCTCCACAGCCAGCATCAAGTCTTTCGCCTACGGAGGCGGCGGCGGGGGTGGCAGCAGCTGCAGCGAAGTGACCTTTTCCGAGGAAAGTCCAGTCCGCGATTCGGTAGTTCCGTCTCTGGATAAATTCTCCATCGTGGTGAGCCAGAATGCCGATCTCGGCACTCTGGTCATGAAAGTTAATGGTGACCAAGTAAACCCTGTCATCAGTACCAAACGTTCAGGCGACTCGCAGCTTGAAACCACCTTCGCCACACCCATCAGAACCCCCGGCAAGGTGCGGATCTCGCTGAAAGCCATGAGCAAAGATGGCTGTGACAGCTTTCAGCCCATTTATATTGAAGTCAAACCCTGATTGATGAGCCGGAGGTTTCTGACGTCTGATTGCCCGGGACGTGATCTTGCCCGTCAATCCGAGCCCAGCCGGATTCTGGTTGTCCGGAAGCCTCTATGAAACGCTTCGTATCCGTCAACGGTGTTCGGTTACACATCATTGAACACGGCAAGGGGCCGCTGGTTGTGCTGCTGCATGGGTTCCCCGAGTACTGGTATGCGTGGCGTTTTCAGCTGCCGGCGCTGGCCGAGGCCGGTTACCGCGTCGTCGCTCCGGATCTGCGCGGGTACAACCTCTCAGGCAAACCCACGGGAGTCGGTCAGTACAGGTTGCCGTTGCTGGTCGAGGATGTGAAATGCCTGATTCATGCACTTGGTGAGGAGCAAGCCATTGTGGTGGGGCATGATTGGGGTGGAGTGATTGCCTGGCACCTCGCTGCGTTTGCGCCCGACATGGTCAGAAAACTGATCATTCTCAACGCTCCCCATCCCCAACGCTATCTGGAAGAAATCAAAACAGTCCGGCAACTCCTGCGCTCGTGGTATGTGCTGTTCTTTCAGCTGCCGTGCTTGCCTGAGCTTTGCATCAAATGGTCGGGTTTCGCCGGGCTTGGCCACCGTCTTCGTACTGAACCCTTGCATGCCCAGGCCTTTGACGAGGCGACCATAACCGCCTACCAGCAAGCTTTGGCCCAACCAGGAGCGCTCACGGCTGCACTGAATTACTATCGTGCCGGGTTTCGCTCTCTCGTCGCTGGCCAGAGTCAGCCGATGAGTTCCATTGAGGCCCCCACCCTTGTTATCTGGGGCGAGCAGGATCGCTATCTCGGATTGGAATTATTGGATGGATTGGAACGGCGTGTCAGGGAGCTAACCATCAAGCGGATTCCGGATGCCAGTCACTGGGTCCAGGCGGAAGTGCCGGAACAAGTCAATGCGATCATGTTGAAGTTTATGGGCCAGCCACGGAAATGAAGTACGCACTGTTTATCCATTGAGTGCTTCGCTCATTTTGCACATCAAGCCGTGCCTCGGCTCGAACTTTCTGGATGATTTCATTATGTTCGTCGAATCGCGCCATCTCTCAGGCACCCTCTTCAAGGAACTGGCGGATATAGCGCTCGACAGTTACTCGACCTGTTTAAGCAGTCAGTCATACGGGGGGGGCTGTGCCATCGGCAGTTCGTGGGGGGTAGATCGGATTTCATTACACAGCCATGATATTCTAGATCATGGCTGTTTATAAGATCATTGACGATTGCCATACGTTGCCCAATCGGCGAGGAAACGGGCAACTCAGGCGAGAGGTCTGGGTGGACGCAACCACCGACCAAGTGACGAGGTACAACTTGGCCTACATCAACCATAACCTATATGGTCTCGACAATGGACGTGTTGTTGGTTACGACAACGCCCATGGCTATCATCATCGTCATTTCAAAGGATCTGTTGAACCCATTGA
>SXQV01000244.1 GCA_005792805.1 Methylococcaceae bacterium
AGTCGGCGCCCAGGCGCTTCATCTCATGGTCTATGGCTCGCGCCACGATGTCGCGGGGGGCCAGCTCTTCGCGTTCGTCGAAGCGATGCATGAAAGGCGTGCCATCACGCAGAATCAGCCGACCGCCTTCCCCTCGCACCGCCTCGGAGATGAGAAAGGATCGGGCATGGGGATGGTATAGGCAGGTCGGATGAAACTGAATGAACTCCATGTTGGCGACGCTGGCACCGGCTCGCCAGGCCATGGCAATTCCATCCCCCGTCGCAATGTCGGGGTTGCTGGTGTACAGATAGACTTTACTGGCACCACCCGAGGCGATAACGGTATAGCGGGCACGGAAGGTTTCCACTTGGTGTGATCTTCCATTCAGTACATAGGCCCCCACCACTCCCCGTTCGTTCAGGCCCAGTTTGCGGCCCGTAATCAAATCGACCGCGTTGTGATATTCGAAAAGATGGATATTGGCATGCTCGCGTGCGCGGTGCTCCAGCGAGGTTTCCACGGCTCGGCCCGTGGCGTCGGCGGCATGCACCACGCGTCGGTGGGTATGACCGCCTTCACGAGTCAGGTGAAGTTGATGTGTGCCCCGGCCTGATTCCATTTCTGTGAAGGGGACGCCTTGATCCAGTAGCCAGTCGATACAGGCCTTACCCTGCGAGACCACCAGGCGCACCGTGTCGGGGTCGCACAGTCCTGCGCCGGCATCCAGGGTATCCTGGATATGGGATTCGATGGAATCTTCTGCATCCAGGACCGCCGAGATGCCGCCTTGGGCATACAGGGTATTTGACTCCAACAGGGCCGTTTTCGAGATTACAGCCACCTGGGCCCGATCCGCCAGCCTCAGGGCCATGCTCAGACCCGCCGCGCCGCTGCCAATGATCAGTACATCAAACCAGGGTGGGGTCATCAAGAGGCCATCTGTGAAGGGGGTTAGATGTCATCGTACTGTAAATGTAATCGAACTGTCAGGTTTGAGTCGCGGTGCTGCAAGTGAGGAGTCTGGTGCTTGCTTAATTGATGAGCGTGTCGCCTGTGTTGGCTCGTGAGTTGGGGGGCTCTCCGGGGGTGCACCGGAAGCGCAGCATCAGGGCTCGCAAGCCTGGTTATCGACGGTGTCAGAGAAACTGTCGTAATGACAAACGATGGTCCACTGACGCTGACCATAGGCATCCGCACGAATAGCCCAAAAGTCAAAGTCGCCGTGAGTTCGATCACCGGCGTCATCCAGTCGAGTCCAGCCGGTGGCCCCAAAATAGAGTTCAGCGGCTTCTGTAAACGTGTCATTCCGCAAACTGCGGGGTGCCTGCTGGTTGTAGCTTGCATTCAATCCAGCCGCAAAAGTGGCGTCATAGGCCGCCAGGGCATAGGCATCAGGCTTTTCTCCAGTCTTGGCATAGTAGCGGTCTGACAGCGGAATCCATTTCTCTTTGGCCACGCTAGGCGCACCCAGGTTTGGATTGGGGTAATCGACGGCCATGGCAAATTGGGATGCCACCGGGTCGTTCAGTAAAGCAGCGCTGTTCGCCACACCATCACTGCCGTACCACTTGACCGACTTCAGGGTTGGATAATGGACGGCGGCATTTATTAGCCGGGTCACTTCATCAAAGGCCGCTACATAGATCGCCACTGTCGAAGTGTTACCGCCGGCGGTCGCCAAGGCGGCATCGAGTTGTCGGCTTATTTCCGCCGCCACGGGTTCAAAATCCTGCTGGTCATTGGTGCCGTATCCTACGCCCGGGAGCATGGTCCCGCCGTTGGCGGTGAACTGGGCCTGCAGTGAATCATGCAGGCCCTGGTTGCCGACATCTTCACGCCAGACGGGTACGAGCGTTTTGACATTGCGACGTTTGAGCAGAGCCATCAAGGCCTGCGCTTCGTGTTGATCGTTTGGCACCATCCGATAGATGTGATCTCCCGGTAAGGCGAGAGACGAGGCGGTACTACCCTGGCTAATGATGGGTACCTTTCGTTTGTTCACCTCGTTCACCAATGCGGCCACCTCACTGCTGGATTGCGGCCCGATGATTGATACGGCACCCAGGTCGATGAGTGACCTGTATTGCTTGGCCGCAATTTCCGGCTGCAGCTGGGTATCCCGGATCAATAACTGAATGCGTTTATTGGAGCCATGATGCTTCAGGTAAAGATTCAAATCTTCCCGGGCAAACTCCATCATGATCTGGCTGGATTTTCCCAGCGAAGACCAGTTGCCGGTCAGCGATAATAATCCGCCGAGTCGCAGGGTTTCAGCCGTGACATCGTGGCCTGCGGAGAAACCTGTCAGCAGCGCCGCGATAGCAACAAGTCGCCGCCGGAAAGGCCAAGGTGAAGAATTGATCATGGGCATAAATCTCGTGGTTCTGGTCGGTTAGTCGTCTGAAAAATGGGCCTCTACCAGCCTCGGAAAAGGTTCATGGGTCGAGTTCGACGCCTGCCTGTATCGATTGTCCCGTCCAATCGTGAATGTAAAATTCAACCCGCCTTGAATGTAGTTTATCAATTGGATGAAGTGCAGGAATGGATGCTGATCGTGATTATGGCGGTTCGCTCTGGCCAGAGGGCGATGGTTCCAGCTTATGAGGAAGTTGAGTGGCGTCTCGAACAGGTACTGGTATAAGCTGACTCCCTGCCAAGGTATTCAGCCTTTGGGGGCAGTTGCTCCAGGTCAGACCAACTATGGAATCATCGTGATCAAATTCAGCATTTTGGCTTTACTACCGATCCTTCTGACTGGCTGTGTGGACTATGTGCCCGGAGGTGGCGGCTTCATGGGATACGGTATGGGTGGCTTTGGCAGCGGGGGTATGGGCACCCAATACGGAACGGGCGGGATGGATTTCGGCACCCAGATGGGGGGGTGGAATGACGGTTACGGCAACGACTGGGGTCACAGCACCCAAAACGCTAACGCGCCTCTCGACAACGATCCCCATGCCACCATGAGTTACCACAACCCCGATTTCATCAATGATCGCGGCTACAGCTACTACCATCCCGCCAGCGACGCGAATGTGAAGTAACGCCCTGCAGTTACCTCGTTCTTGATCCCCGAAAGAGTCGATCAGCAATGGAAACTGGATGGTGAGGGCTTCTACGTAGCGCACAGATGGAATTCACCGGTACCGGCAATCGCTATCCCCCTCACATTGGATGACATAGTTCTTGGCTCTGCCACATCCAGTAGTCTGGATAATGTAATCACGCCAGACCGGACCCATCGGTGCCCCCTCGACATTTTTTCCCGAAAGCTCCTGTGTTTTGATGTGGGTGCAATTCAAGTCAGTGATGGCCAGCTTTTTGGCGAGTACCTCGGCGGGTTTCAGGTTTTCGGCGAGGCGGTATCTATCAAATGCAGCATCATGAGCTTGTATCGCGCATCCTGCGAGAGTGAGCGGCGCGAGGAGTAAGAAGATTCTGTTCAAGCCAGCGGGGAAAACTCCAGATGTTCTTGGCATGGCGTTCTATCCTGATTGTTAAAGTTGACCGTTATGGCTGAGCTTACTGCCAACCCATAAAAACAGAGGCGGAAATTGCGTTCAAACTCCCGTAGATGCTGCCATCGACGTTAGGGTTCGACTTGTTCACCATCTGATTCATGTACCCAAACTCCAAGCGAACGTTCTGATCGAAGGTCCAGCTCAATCCGGCAAACGCTCGGTTCTGGTTGAAGCCGGAGTAGCCTAACAGCGGATTGTTGGTGACATCATTTAAATTGAAGAAGGCTTCATCCCACAGCACCAAACCCAGGCGCGGTTCAAATTCAAAGGGATGAATCAGCTTTATGAGACTTCGGGAGCGGACGCCCGGAGCATCGCCACGGACAAACCGGCTTTCCATCATTTCACGAAGAGTGACACTGCCAATGCTCGTGGGGAAAATGTAGCGAATCGCCGGCCAGACGTCCTGCTCTCCGATATAGCCCATTCCATGGTTTTCTGTCGGCGAATAGGTATAGCCTGCCCAAACCGTTAGTCGATCGGTAATGGCATAACCCAAGGCGGCTCTTGCCATGCCCTGATACCAATTCATGTTGCTCACGGGATTGGCATTATTGAACCGTCCCTGTCCCTCCAGCCAAAGGCGAATGTTGCTCAGGCTCTCGCTTGCATGCGAGAGATTGCCTTCTGCCACGGCCTGTGTCCAAAAACCGGCTGCCTCGATGATCTGCGTCGATGAAGCAAAGGACAGTGACGGCGCAGCAAGGCAAGTGATTGATAAAGCAGTCGATAAAAATATAAGCAGATTAAGCCGCAGGGTGTTTTTTCTGATGCCGTTTCCCCGCCATCCCTTTGATGCCTTTAACCTGGCGGGTCTCGGTTTCAAGATGTGCTGTCTTTTTAGTGTTTTTCTCATTGTGTCAGCGTCCAGCCCAATACTGAACCGAGCATGCTGGAGGTGGAATGACTACAAGGTCAAATGCGCCTGCTGCAAGGGAGAGCTCGGTTTCTGAAATGGCGATCGATCCGTGTGGATTCCGGCAGAGTCGGTTTTTCAAGGAGTGCATCGAGCTTGATGGTCAAGCCTTCGCGTTCCTCCAGGGAAGGCAGTTAGCCTGCCACGTCACGATGATGATCATGATGCGCGTGACGTTCCTGCGCCTGATCGTCTTCACGCGGGCTTAGTTCGTGGGCAATGAAGTGTTTGGAGATTGATGACTGTGTTGGGAAGGTATCGGTATCGAGGTTGGCGGTTCCCACCTGATTATGGGCAAAGCGGGTATCACTTGATATTGGTGAAGTTGCTGCTGCCACCATCAGTAAACTGGTTGCGAAAAGATAGTTGGGTGTGTTCATCGGATTACTCTTGGTATTTGTTTCGACCAACTACAAAGCAAAACCGATGCCAGATGAGAAACGTCCAGAACATGGAACTCTCGGGACAATTGCATCCATCAGTGAGGAGGTTGGTGCGGGGCTTCTGCGCCTTTGCGGGGGGATATGGCCCACTGCATCTCGCTTCGATACCTGAGGTGCTATCGGCGCTTCGGGTGGAGCGACGCCGCAATGAACAGGCAATGTCTCAGAAAAGCCTTGGGCCCCCGGCTTCGACATGGGTATCGCTGAAAGCCGCGTCATCTCTGGGTTCTCTTTTTAAAAATTGTCACTACAGACGATCAGCTACCTCACTTTCAATAGGCATAGGGATTTTGATGGCTGCAAATAGGTCCATCTGA
>SXQV01000245.1 GCA_005792805.1 Methylococcaceae bacterium
GCATCCTTGCTTCATCGGCCAAACTACGAACCACCGTGGTTACCGCGACCAAACCAATCGCCGATGTCACCCCAAGTGCAACAACCGTGAACATCAACGCTTCAGAGTACCCTTCAGCGCTACAAAGAATTGCGCGACATTATCGCGATCTTGGGCATGGATGAATTGTCCGAAGAAGATAAGTTGACCGTATCCCGCGCCAGAAAGATTCAACGCTTCCTTTCCCAGCCATTCTTTGTGGCGGAGGTGTTTACCGGCGCACCAGGCAAATATGTCTCACTCAAGGACACGATCGCCGGATTCAAAGGCATTGTTGAGGGTGAGTTCGACGAGATTCCGGAGCAGGCGTTCTACATGGTCGGTAGCGTCGATGAGGCGCTTGAAAAAGCCAAGAAGCTTGCCGCCTAAGCCAATCAAACCTGGGAGATCTTAAAGTCATGGCGATGACGATTCACGTGGATATCGTGAGCGCGGAGGCGGAGGTTTATTCCGGCACCGCTGAAATGGTGGTCGCGCCAGCTGAAATGGGCGAGGTAGGTATTGCTGCACGCCACGCGCCTTTTCTGACGCGGTTGAAGCCGGGTGAAGTTCGGGTGAAAGTGAGCGGTACCGAAACACACCCTTTCTACATTTCTGGCGGTATGCTTGAGGTACAACCGCAATTGGTCACCATTCTGGCAGACACGGCGGTGAGGGCTAAGGATATCGACGAAGCAGCGGCTCTGGATGCCAAACGCAAGGCGGAAGAAATGCTGGCGGACAAGACCGGCAAGGTGGATTACGCCTATGCTCAGGCGCAATTGGCCGAAGCGGTCATGCAACTACGGACACTGGAAAAATACCGTTCTGGCCGCGCCTGATTGCGAATTGAAAAACGGAAACCCGGCATGGCGTGAGTTCGCTCAGAAAGCGACTCGGTCATGCCGGGTTTTTGCGTTAAGGGATTCAAGTCCTTTGGATTGAACTGGATATGGAACTCATGGGGGAGAAATGAACCTCGAAGTCATCATACTTGCGGCAGGACAAGGAACCCGAATGCGGTCAGCCATGCCCAAGGTTCTACACAAGGTGGGACAGTGGCCTTTGTTGGAGCATGTTCACCGGCTGGCGAAGGCGTTGTCACCTCACAAAACCACGATCATTTATGGTCATGGAGGAGAGGAGGTGCGGGCGCACCTGAAGCACCTGGATAGTTTCTGGGTCGAACAAAAAGAGCGTCTGGGTACGGGACACGCCGTCATGCAGTTGGCTGACGATATTGACGACTCCGCAACCGTACTTATCCTCTATGGCGATGTGCCCTTGCTGAGGCAGGCGACCGTTGAGAAGCTTCTGGCACTTTCCGGGGAAGACAGTCTGGCGTTGCTGACTGTGGAACTCGATGATCCGCATGGCTACGGCAGGATCGTCCGTGACGCTGCCGGGGCGGTGTTAAAAATTGTCGAGCAAAAAGATGCAAGCCCTGAAGCGCTGGCGATTACTGAAGGCAATACCGGCATTCTCGCCGTCAATGGGGCCAAGCTGAAAGGTTGGCTCAAACGCCTCGATAACAACAATGCGCAGGGCGAATACTACTTGACCGACATCATTGGTCTGGCCGTTCATGATGGGGTGACCGTGCGGACGGCCCACGCAGTCAATGTCGATGAGGTGCTCGGCGTCAATGATCGCCAGCAACTGGCCCACCTTGAGCGGGTATATCAGACAGATTGGGCCAAGAGGCTAATGGCATCAGGTGTAACGCTCAGGGATCCTGCCCGGCTCGATCTCAGATGTGATATTGCGCACATGGGGCAGGATGTTGAAATCGATGTGAATGTCATTCTGGAAGGTGAGATCCGTATCGGCGATCGGGTCAGGATAGGGCCGAATACTGTGATACGCGATAGCGAGATCGCGGATGATGTCGAAATTTACGCCAATTGCATCATCGAAAAAGCCCAGGTAGGGCGCGGCTCCCGTATCGGACCCTTTGCAAGGCTGCGTCCGGAAACCCGGCTTGCCGAGCAGGTGCATGTGGGTAACTTCGTGGAAATCAAGAAAACCCTAGTGGCCAGCCGCTCCAAAATCAATCACCTCAGTTATATCGGTGATTCAATCGTGGGTAGCGATGTCAATATTGGTGCCGGCACAATTACCTGTAATTACGATGGCGTGAACAAGTTCCAGACGGTGATTGAAGACGGAGCTTTCATTGGTTCCGATACGCAGTTGGTGGCCCCGGTTCGGGTCGGCAAAAACGCGACTATCGGGGCCGGCTCGACCATTACCAAAGATGCCCCCGAGGACTCATTGACATTGAGCCGGGTCAAGCAGATGACCCGGGAAGGCTGGAAGAGACCGGTCAAAATGAAGGGGGATTGAGCCATGTGCGGAATTGTTGGGGCAGTGTCTCGCCGGGTGGTTACGCCCGTTTTGCTTGAGGGTCTGAGACGACTTGAGTATCGTGGTTACGATTCCGCCGGTGTGGCCGTTCTGGATGAGTCGGGTGGGCTGGTTAGGGTTCGCCGCAAAGGCAAGATTCGTGAGCTTGAATCCGCGCTCAACGAGGAGCCGGCCAATGGGGTTATTGGTATTGCCCACACCCGCTGGGCGACCCATGGGGTTCCTTCAGAGCGCAACGCCCATCCCCATCTGTGTCGTGAGGCTGTGGCTGTTGTCCATAATGGAATCATCGAGAACCACGAATCGCTCAGGATGCAGCTTGAAGCGAAGGGCTACATCTTTGAGTCCGAGACGGATACCGAAACCATCGTTCACCAGATCCACGACTTCATGACGGCGGGTCAGTCGCTGCTGGAGGCTGTGCGACATACCTGTGAGATCCTGGAGGGCGCCTACGCGATTGGGGTCATCTCAAATAGTGATCCGCGTACCCTGATTACCGCTCGTCAGGGCAGCCCCTTGGTGATTGGTCTGGGGAAGGACGAGAATCTGATTGCCTCCGATATTTTCGCTCTGGTGGGGGAAACCCAGCGCTTCGTTTTTCTGGAGGATGGAGATGTTGCCGAATTAAGCGCTGACTCGGTGAGCATCTACGACCTATCCGGACTTTTGGTTGAGCGTCCTGTGCACATAACCGGACTGGCCCCCGATGCGGTAGAGCGCGGTGAATACCGTCACTACATGCAGAAGGAAATCCATGAGCAACCGGCTGCCATCGCCAAAACGCTAGAGGGTCGTGTTGCTTCGGGGCAGGTTCTGGATGCCGCTTTCGGTCCGCTCGCGGCCAAGGCGTTCGACGGCATCCAGGCGGTTCAGATTGTTGCCTGTGGGACCAGTTACCACGCGGGAATGGTCGCCCGTTATTGGATGGAGGACATGGCGGGTCTTGCTTGCAATGTCGAGGTGGCCAGTGAGTTTCGATATCGTCGGCACGTAGTTGTTCCGGGCACGCTGTTTGTCACAATCTCCCAGTCAGGTGAAACGGCCGACACCCTGGCCGCACTGAAGGAAGCCAAAAAGCTGGGCTATGCCCATACGCTGGCTATATGCAATGTTCCTGAAAGTTCGATCGTTCGAGGCTCTGAATCCAGTCTGATGACGCGGGCTGGTCCTGAGGTGGGTGTGGCTTCGACCAAGGCATTCACAACGCAGCTCGTTGCTTTGCTGATCCTGGTGCTGGCGCTTGGCCGCCGCCAGGGACTGACCAGAGAGCGCGAGGCGCAGATTGTGGCGGAGTTGGAGTCACTTCCTGCGCAGGTCGAGCGAGCCCTCAGGCTGGAAGCGGAAATTCAGCGCTGGGCGGAGCTCTTTGGCGATAAGCACCATGCGCTTTATCTGGGGCGGGGCCCTCAGTATCCGGTAGCCATGGAGGGGGCACTCAAGCTGAAGGAGATTTCCTATATCCACGCGGAAGCCTACCCCTCCGGCGAATTGAAGCATGGGCCGCTGGCCTTGATCGACGATCAAATGCCCGTGGTCGCGGTCGCGCCAAACGATGAATTACTGGAAAAGCTTAAATCCAATCTTCAGGAAGTTCACGCCCGGGGCGGTCAACTTTACGTATTCGCCGATGCCAGAGTCGCCCTGGACTCTGTTCCTGGAGTCAATCTGCTACGAGTGGCGGAGACCGATGAGGTAGTGGCGCCAATCGTGTTTACTGTCC
>SXQV01000030.1 GCA_005792805.1 Methylococcaceae bacterium
CCAACGGCTGCGGGAAAACCACCTTGCTGCGGCTCATGCTGGGCCAGTTAGAGCCCACGTCTGGCAAGATCAAGCTGGGAACCAATCTCCAGATTGCCTACTTTGACCAGTATCGCGCCACACTTGATGAAAATGCCACGGTGATCGATAACGTCGCGCAGGGTAGCGACCGCGTGATGGTCAATGGCCGCAATACTCATGTGATCGGCTATCTGCAGGATTTTCTGTTCACCCCGGATCGAGCCCGTCAGCCCGTTAAGTCCCTGTCGGGTAGCGAGCGCAACCGCCTGCTGCTGGCTCGACTGTTTACTCAGCCTGCCAACCTCCTGGTGCTTGACGAACCCACCAATGATCTGGATGCCGACACCCTTGACCTGCTAGAGGATTTGCTCATCGATTATGAGGGTACGGTGCTGGTCGTCAGTCATGATCGCGCCTTCCTCAACAATCTTGTTACCAGCGTACTGGCCTTTGAGGGCGACGGGACGGTCAACGAATATGTCGGCGGTTATGATGACTGGGTCCGCCAGCGATCAGGTTCTGCCACGGCCACCCCTTCGGCCAAATGGGTCGACGAAAAAGCACCGACGAAACCGTCGAGCCCGACACTGGGCGGTGGTGGCAAAGTCCGCAAAATGAGCTTCAAGGAACAGAAGGAGCTGGAAACCCTTCCACACACCATTGAGCAGCTCGAAACCGGGTTGGCCGCGCTGAATGAAGCCATGACCCAACCCGGGTTTTATCAGCAATCCAGGGACGAGATTACCGCCGTCCAGGCAGCGCTGGCTGAAAAGCAGCTTGCGCTGGACACGGCCTATGCTCGCTGGGAGGTGCTGGAAGCCATGCGAGAGGCGAGTGCAAACTGAGCAGAATGCTTTCCAACAACTTCCGGGTAGCCAACATGAATACGCGACTGATCTTCTCTCTCGGTTTGCTTGCCCTGCTGGGAGGGTGTAGCGAAGAGTTTCTCCGCTCTAACTCCAGCCCCGCCTTTGCCGATGGATACAAGGCGGGCTGCGAGAACGGAACCTCAACGGCCAGCAATAAAACGGGCGAATTCGTTCGTGACGACCGGCGTTATCTGGCGGATGACGAATATGCCCGTGGCTGGCGCTCTGGAAACCAGAGCTGCAATGGTGTCGGCTTCAACGCCAATCCAAATGATCCCATGCAACCCATCGATATCGATGGGCCGCAGACGATTGGCGAATATGGGCATTGATCGCGGGATCGCCTTCCTCCGCCACCGGGAGACTTACACGTCATTGCCCAGCGCGCGCAGAATGCCGCCGGGTTCAGCGACCGCCATTTCGGCAATCGCATCGGCGCGTTCCTGTGTGTTTGCCACGGCATAAATGCGCAACTCATCGGCATTGCCGGAGGGGCGCATGTGGGCTACCTCGCCATGACTGAAGCTGATTCTGACTCCGTCGAGAAAGTTGATTTTCAGGATAGCGCCAAACCCCCTCGCTGCTGAAAAATGCGCGCTCAAAGCGGCGCACGTTTCCTGAGTGGTTTCGACCCCCTCTGCAGAGGCCGGTAGCGGCTTACCTTCGGCAGAACGAAATTGCAGGGTTGGCCCTGAAAAGTCGATTTCACACACCATCGGGTCACCCGGTGAAAAGCGCCGAAGAATGGCCAGGCTTTTTTTTCGGGGAAACTCCTTGATGAGCGCCGCGCGACTGTAGCGTTGCGGCAAGCGATCAAACAGTTCGATCAGACTCACTCCCTGTTCTTGGGCAGACGCCAGAACCGCGACCATGGGTAATACCGCATCGCGGGTGGGTAGGGCCGAGAGGCTTTTGCCGCGCCGGTGAAAGATCGAGCCCGTCAGAAAGCCGCCGTTGGCCTCCCAGCCGCAGACGGCGGATCTGCCTTTGGCCAGGGCCGCTTCCATGCCGGCAATCACAAAGGGCGAACCAATACGGGTTTTCGGCTCCAGGCAACCGCTTAGCTCGCTCTGGTCGATGGCGTCATTGCAGCTGATGGGTACCACCACGGCATCTGCGCCCAGATACTCCGCCGCAATCATGCCCACCAGGTCGCCAGCGAAGAAGCGGGCTCGCCCCGTTCCCGCAACGCCCAGAATCAGAGGTCGATCACTGTCACCATCGGTTGAGACCAGCGCGTCCACTTGGCCATGCGACTGAATCACTGCATCCAGCATGGCCTGCATACGTTTTAGCTGAATGGCGTCGATATTTTCGGTATCGATGGGTACGAACTGCTCGCTGCGCCCGGCCTCGATGACTTCCGCGCCAAGCGCCCGCAAAATCGACGGCACCAGATCACGGCCCACGGCTGAATGCTGGTAGAAGACCACACGCCGTCCGCTCAGGGCATCGGGGCCGATAAAGTCAACGAACCGCCGCTCATAGGCCAGCGACGCCGAAGGATCAACGACCGGTAACGCCCGATGCCCCGATTTGAACTGGCCATTCGCGGCAAAGGGCGACGTAGCGAAGGGGAGGGAATAAACACGCTGCCGGACCACATCGACCTGAGCGTTAACCGGGGGTTCATGCCTTTTCAGCAACTCCCCCCGTGAGGTATTGGTTTTGTAGCCATTCCGGTCGAAGGGGATATGGCTCCCCGTGACCATCATGCTGCCTTTGGCATGAGTGATGGCATAGGCGGTCAGGGCCGGGGTCGGCAGTGACCCCAGGTAAACCGGCCGCATGCCCGCCTCGCGAATGGCGGCCTCAATGGCTTGGGCTAGTTCGCCGCGTCCGGACGGAGCCTCCACCAGTACGGTTGAGCTGGGCCGCAAATCGCTGCCGAAGTAGAAAACGTCACCCTGAATAATTCCCCCCTCAGCCAACGGCAGGGATTGCAGATATTCCAGTTCTGCCAGCGCATTGATAAAGACTTCCAGCTGCGTCAAATCCGCCAGCAGCCCGCGCCGGCCACTCGTGCCAAAAGCGAGTGGGCGAGGGGAATGATCGAGATGAGCGGCAAGTGAGCCAGGAGCAGGAGTGGTCATCAGGAAGGCTTGGATCAATAAACCCCCATGATCCCGCCAGGCACCGGATTAGTCAAAAGGCCTGGGAGGGGAAGAATTTTTCTTGCCATCCGGTCCACTCAAGCCTTGATGGCAGCTATTTCATCCAGATTGATGGCCCGGCGGTCTTTTCCAGTTTTCTTCGCCTGGAAGATGGCTGACACTTGTTGGAATAGATGGCTTATCGGCGCGTTCACCCATCCCTTGGCCACTCGAACCCAGAACCTCCGGGCATGTTTTCTTAAGCTAAGAAGCCAGCATTACTCACCCTGATCGGGCAAAAACAGTTTGCGGCAACCCCCCTAAAATGGGAAACTAACCCCGTTGATTTGATGGGGTTCGCTATGAATCGGCCAGTCAAACGTGCATGAGATCAAATCTTCGCCTGGTTACACACCCAGGCGATGGAAAGCGGCGCCAAGTCCATCTGATCAGAAAATCACGGGGCCGCCCTCTACAAGCATCGAAACACACAATGCCTCGGTGGCGAAATTGGTAGTCGCAAGAGACTTAAAATCTCTCGACCTAACGGTCGTGCCGGTTCGACCCCGGCCCGAGGCACCAGACACGCATTTTAAGACGTTCAACGACACCCACAGAACCCGCATCCACCAAAGGGCTGGCTGGCTCTGCTATCACCTGCGCAACGGCAAAGGCGATCATTTCATTTGGTTTAGCCCGGTCAGCGACCGCCCTTTTGTCGTCGACATTTACCGCAGAGAGGGGAAACCCTTGGACAGGAGCTCCTGCAAAGTTCGGTCATGGCCGTAGATGTCCTCGAAGAAGCTAACCGTCCCATTCGGGTCAGCCATTACCGTCGAATAAAGAATGTAGACCGGGATAGTGTTCTTCAGGCTGATAGTCTTGTTATCCACGCCTTCCACGTACTTCTGAATGCGCTCCATGGGCCAGCCCCCATTTTCCCGCAACACCCATTCTGCCAGTTTTGGTGGATCTTCTACCCGGATACAACCGTGACTGAAATCCCTGCGATCACGCTTGAACAAGCTCTGGCTCGGTGTGCCATGCAGGTAGATGTTATTGGTATTGGGGAAGGAGAACTTGATCTTGCCCAAGGCGTTTTTTGGTCCGGGTTTCTGACGAATACGATATCCGCCCGCGCCGTTGCTCACCAGCTCCATGTTGTGTTTTGTCAGATACGCCGGGTTCCTGTCGATAATGGGCCCGAGCTCCTTCCTGGCGATGCTGGGCGGGACATTCCAGTAGGGTCTAAAGGTCACCATGCTCATGTCTGAATGGAAGACCGGCGTACCATGGCCATCGATGGCCTGGCCGACGACCACATTCATCTCGATATCATAAGAACCGGGACCCTCACCCGTTTTTGCCCCGTAGAGCTTGAAGGAGGGAATGTTAACGATGAGATAAGTTCCCTGCACTTCCGGCAACCAGCGCAGGCGCTCAAGCCCGATCTCGATCTGCCCGACTCGCTCAGCGATCGGCGTAGAGAGTCGCGCCAGCGTGTTCTTGCCGATGATGCCGTCATCTCCCAGCCCATGCCGAATCTGAAACGACTTGACCGCCCCGGCCAGAACCGGGTCGTAGACCTCCGGGCTTCCGGCCGCAGGTTCCGGCGTTTTGAGATCGCCCAACGCCTCCAGCAGCTTGCGCAGTGCCGGAATGTCCTTATGCGTCATGCCCGGCTCCAGCTTCGCCGGAAAAGTGAACTTCATGCCAGGCAAGTCAGCCGCCAATTTTCGGTAACGCCGCAACGCTTCCTTCAGTGGCTGATACATCGGGAAACGTGGCTCCAGTCCGGCAATGACCTCGCCTGGATTCGGGCTTTGACTGATGGCGCGCACACTCAGCGGGACATCCACCTGACGGGGACCGGCCTCCAAAGCAAACCCGACCGTGCGGGGATTGATCCGGCCCTGGTGCAGATGAGTCACGTAGCGAATGGCCGCAACCGATAGAGCCGCATCAAATCTGGCTTGAGCAGAAACATCGCCAGACAGTAATGCCGAACTCTCCAGCCAGTTCGACAGAAGTTCAGCGTCATAATCAACCGCACGCAGCCCCTGATCGTCCGCCCGGGCCAGGAGTTGCACCATGTCCCGCGCCTGAGAGGCCGGATGACCCTCCTTGACCCAGATCGGCTCAGCGGTTTCGCCATAAAGCCGGGTGAGCGTCTGACTGACATCGGAAAAATTGCCCCAATGGAGTTCAGGCAAACGGCCCGCCTTCAGAATGGCCTGAATCCCCCCGCTGACGGTGTCTTCAGCCCTCACCGACCCACTCAGAAAAATCAGCAGCACGCTCAAGCTGACAAGGAACGCGGGCATGACCGTTTTGTGAGCAAAAGAGGCGCACAGGGGCTCTCGGGAGTGAACAGGGCTTGGAGTCATTAGCGGTTAGTTAGTCAATCAGCAGAAGCACAATAAGATCAGACATCAACGCTGTTTGCATCATCGTCATAGGAATCCTCCCAGTCGTCCTCGTCAGCAATGGGGGTATTTTCCTCGGAACTGGCGATTGAGCCATCAGGATGGCCGGCGGGCTCATTACCGTAGTACTGGTTGATGGTCACATTCTCCGGTGCGTGTTCCCCCTCATCGAAGGCCGCCTCGGAATAGCCGCGTCCGTGGTCATGGTGATCCATCAGGCTCTCGATGCCATGAAAAAGGAACGCACCGCCAGCCACGCCCGCCGCCGTGGTTGCCGCTGCCCCCAGAAAACCACCCCAGGGACTCGCTGCGCCTGCCGGCATGGCCGCTGACACCTCCCTGGGTGCCACAGCAGCCGGTGGGGACGAATGCTGCGCTCGCGGCGACGGCGACGCCCAGGGGTCCGAATTCAGAAATCCAGCCTGGGAAGCCCCGATTGGCTGGCTATTGGCTCGATCCAGTTGCTGTTGCAGACGGCTGATCTGGGCCTTGGCTGCACTGAGAGCCTGATCCTGTAGCAACGCCTTCTGTACCAGTCAATACAGCGCATCCGGCTGGGTCGATGCCGCCTGGCGAATCAGGCTGTCGGCTTCCGGGTGCCTGGTGACCCCACGGATATTTGAAAGCTGGTTGAGGAACTCGCTCAATAGTCGTTTTTCTTCGTTGGTCATCAAATTTAATCCTGGAATTGGCTGAGGCGGTTCAGGGAACCGCATGGAACGATCACAAAACGGAAAAATCATCGGCCAGCCTCGGCGAATATCGGCCTTGACAATGATGTGATCCGGGCCGGAGCCATCATCATCGTTGCAGTTGGCTGTGCCATATCATCATTCATACAGTCCGTAAGTATCGGCTGAATAAACCCGGCAATTTCATGAGAGGGGGTGGCGGAATCACACAAAGGCGTTGAAATACAGCTCTCTAGGCGGTATTCCGGCAAATTCCGTCTATGCCAGATTGTACACGTGACCCAATGACTTGCGGACAACTTGGGCGTCGTCCAATTGGTGCCACTTCGAAGGAGGATCGATCAGCCCGCAGGCGGCGGCTAAAGCATCGCCGCAACCCGGCAAAACAGACGGGCTGGCCGTTGGGAACAGTCGCATTGCATCCAGCATTGACAGACAGATGCATCCTGGTGTAAATGGCTGGCCGGTATGGGATGGTGGAGCTTTGGCTTTTGCTCCGGGGCAGACCGAATAACCCGCGATATTTCAATAAACACGGCATCACAACAAGAGGAGAGCGGTATGTTTAAGTTAAGTAAACTGCTAGGGCTTTTGGCCATAAGCTTGCCTGTTAAAATGACGGTTTTCTTGTCTTTAATAGGTTTCTTTATTCCTTGGAAAACGGTCATCGCTGAAAATAACAGGCAATATTTTTTGGTAAAGCCTGGCCCAGAGGATGTGCATAGGGCGACTCTAGGTGCCGATGATTTACGACAGCTTGGATTTCCAGGTGAGGTTCCTTATTTTTCTGGGTTTAACGGCAATCTGCAGCGGGATGTAAATGGGTCATTGTTTTACGTTTATCAGCGGCTAACCGGAATAAATAATTTGTTTAATAGTGGAATCAGGTTATTCAGCAGTGAGGCGGCCGCAGCGAGTGATTTTGTGGTGAGAAAATCGCTGGATGAAAAGGAAGGCTATGTGCTTTATGAAGGTCCAGAAGTCGGGGATGAAACTGTCTATATGGAGCGGAATAAGACGTTCGGACAGCAGGATATATACAGTTCCATGATCCGTTGGCGCGTGGGCACCGCTAACGCTTATGTGAGTTATGAGTCGACGAATGACTATCTGCAAGAAAATCGGATGAAGAGGCTTGCTGAGCGTGTTTCAAAACGTCTTGAAGGGGTTATGAACGGCAGCATAAAATCAAAGAAACTGCCAGTGAAGATGGCTAAGCTCATGCCACCTGAATCAATTTCAGCACCGCTTGGACGTGTACTCGGCTCATCCATCCAAAGCCCGAATTCATGGGGGCTTATAGCGGCTCCAGACCAACCAAAGGCTCTTGGCCGAAGCCTTTTGCAGCAGGGTGTTAACCGTTTAGGGTACACCCGCTATCAGCTGGCAGCCGATAATCGTCAGGTGATAGAAGCCATCGTGTTCCCGTCGTTTGATTCATCAAAATTGGCTAAACGGTGGCTTCAGCATCCGCTATCCGAAAGCAGCACCTCCGTTCCAGATGTGATCTCATTAAGGCCGGGAGCGACCGGCGAGGATTCCATATTTGTGGTGTATGCCAGAGGGGGAAACCCGATGGCTTATGAGCTCAGCTTTGCCAAAGGCAAAAACGCCGCCAGCCTCTACTGTTATGCGCCCCATGCAGCTACCTCCACAACCTGTGAAACAGCCACAAGACAACTGGCGGAAGGCTGGTATCAGTCATTACCTAAGTGAAGTTTTTCTCATCAACCAAACCATATGTCGAATAATAATTAATTTGGTGATAATATGAAAAGAATGATATTGTCTGGTATTCTGGTTATCTCATTTGCCTCACAGGCAGCCAGTACTGCCACACTTGACAAAAATATTAACGAATATCACAGGGCTACGTTGAACTCAGGCCAAGAAGGAGGGATTAGCGATTCAGTGGTTAGTGGTTCAGGAATTAGTGATTCCCTAATCAAGTACTTTGCATCTGCAGGAGCCAGTTTCGCCGGCTCTAAAATAATGAATGCGTTTGGTATACAGAGCACGAGCCAGAAGGAATTGGCGGATTTGGGCACTCTGGTGAGTGATATGAATATTGTCCTGGATGACTTGCGCACCATCAAGTCACAGTTAAACACCCTGCTGGGAGATTTTAATGTTCTTTATCAGCAGGTTCTGTCTGACCAGACGACACTGTACGGTAGTTACATCACGCTGCTTCAGAATGGGGTAGGAACATACTGGTCAGCTTTTCAAAATAACATGCCAGATAACGTCACGCTTCAAACGGTTGCAGGCACACCCGTACTCGTGCGTGCGTTACAGGCAGAGTTTAACAATGCGGCCATCAACGCCCTGTATAATAATTTGATCAATATGACGGATACTCAGAGCTCCGGATTTTATGCGATCATGATCCGTGCGCTTAAGCAAAAGATCAACGCCCAGGTCATAGAAATTAACTATGGAGCAGGTGATGGCGACATAGTGCCCTCTATCGACGGATATAACGAGTCGCTGATGAATCTGTACCAAAGCACCATGGTATCAGTGCAGCAAAGTTATGTGATATTCTCGACGGTGGCTTATCTCATGGCCAATACATCCGAGTTCTCCACCATCACCCTGCCGATCCCTGGTGTCAGATCCTCGAATAGTTACTCCACCAACCAAACGGTCATTAACAAATATTATCAAAACCTCATATTTGGTGAGGTGCCAGGAAGTATTGGTATTTTTGCTTCAACCGTTTCAGCGATCTACTCGGATCAGTTTAGCAATCAGGGGTATGCTCTGGTTGATCTGCCGAGTGTAACGGGTGTAACTCAAATACGCTTGCCTTTACCACTTCCCTCCGTTATCCAGGCATTCTGTAACGCAACTCCTAAAGCGTGCCAGACATTTGCCTCTGTGTTTTCAAAGGACTACCAGCCCGTGCCAGCAAATATGATAAGGGGAATGCCCCTTGGTTATCAGGGCGGGTCAAATGCCCAGGCATGGACCAGCCGTTGCAATCTCTATGTATGGCAAGGTGTCGTTCCGGCTCAGGGTATTCCCTGGCAAGGTGCCACTGTTGTGCCGACCTGTACACAGGATAAATCAGGTGCGACACAATGCAGTACGTCTCTGGGAGGGGGACGTATGACAGCATGGTGCAATGGGAAGGGGACTTATCAACCCTACACCATGGAGGTTTCACAGGCCGCTAGTGTATCTGGTCCATGGAGCTTTTATTACGGACCTTACGCGAACCAGAGCAGCTATCTTGGCAAATTTCAACCACAAAACTATTCAGTTCCGTGGCTTTTTAATAATTTTTATCAAACCAACTGGAATGGAAATTATGGATATGCCAAAACGAAATTGTTTTCCGGCTCTAATATACATAACTGCGCATATATAGGTAATAACGGTTTTAATAATCCTCCTGGTCTGTATAGGCTAACGGACAGCAATCCTAGTCATGACGGCTGCAATAGCTATGGTATTTACAATGTTGCTACAGCGAGATTGCCGGGCGGAACTTTTTGGTCCCATTGGCAGTATGTCAGCACCGACGGTCTGACGACGCCGATTTGGATTGCGGGTCAACTTCATAGTTTTGGGAAAAGCTATGAGTATCTATTTCAAGTGCAATGTCACTCTTCGGATCCATTCTGTTACCAGCCGGTTGCGGGTCCGGATTGGAATGGTGTATGCGTTGGCGGCCATCGGATTGCACTATTCGGATCAAATACCGATCACGTCACTGCAACCTATTCCGACGGGTGCGGGAACAGCGTGGGACGGGCAGGACCAGACGCCCATGGCTAGTTGTGCTGCCCTCTCACGTTTCAATTGTTCTGGCCCTTTACCAGGGGTTCGGTCTGCCTAGCCCGCAGGCTGGGTGAAGCATCGGCAAAACAGGCCGCCATCCCCGGCAGGCTCTCATCGGTACGGGCTGGCGGCGGAGGGTTATCCTGTTTTGCGATGACTCTCCTGCGCCGATCTGGATGGCGCCGTTGCACTCGCCATGACGAGGAAAGAGGCGCATCACGTGATGAAACCCCGGTGGAAGGGACGTCCGATGAGCCCGTCGCCGGTAGGGCTGAAACATCGCCGCAACCCGGCTGTTACCGCTCTGAAGCTAACTCCTCTATGACGGGGCAATCGGATCCTGCCAGCTCAGCCCCGCACTGCCGCACCAAATCATCCAATACCCGTCGCCTGGCGGTGAGTTCTGCAATTTTCCG
>SXQV01000246.1 GCA_005792805.1 Methylococcaceae bacterium
AACGCTTCTTAATGTAGGGTTCTTCTGGGTCCAGGCTAGCGGATGGCCCCTGTGGATTTGTGGTGAGCTTGTCCCTGGTCAATCCAGCATAGGCATCATAGCGATACCAGTCCTGAACCCACTCCCAGACATTACCCGTCATGTCATACAGACCGTAGGGATTCGCCGGGAAGGATTTCACAGGCGCAGTCCCGGCGTACCCGTCGGCGACATCATCTTTAAGCGGAAAGTTTCCCTGATAGATATTGGCTTTCGGCTTGCCCTGATAAGGGTCTGCATTGCCCCAGATATAGGTCTTGCCCTTCATGCCTCCCCGTGCCGCAAACTCCCACTCCGCCTCGGTGGGGAGGCGTTTGCCCGCCCATTGCGCGTAAGCGGCCGCATCATCCCAGGACACTTGAACCACAGGATGATTATCCAGTCCTTCAATGGTGCTCAAAGGGCCTTGCGGGTGACGCCAATTGGCACCATCCACCCATTTCCACCAGTATTCACCGGGCGCTTTCGGTGAGGTAAATACCAGTGCCCCAGGCTTGAGACTATCCGCCGGGGGCGGCGGCGATCCCGGTGGCAACTGGGCCATGATGTCTTCGAGCCTGGGCGGCTTTTCCGCCGTAGTGACATAGTGATTCGCCTCCACAAAGCGGCGGAAATCAGCATTGGTCACTTCGGTCGCATCCATCCAGAAGGCATCCACCTTGACCCGATGAACCGGCTGTTCATCGGGTCGGGCAGACTTTGCATCACTGCCCATCATGAACTCACCCCCCGGAATTCTGACCATTCCCGGAAGTGACGTGGTCAATGCGGCCTTGGGAGCCGTGAGAGCGGGATCACTCAGCAAAAACAGGCAAACCAGCAGCGGCAGCAACCGCCCTGCGTTAGTTATCGACATGCTCACTTGGCCTGCGCTGCGGCTTTCGTAGTCTTGCCCGGTTTGCATTGGTTACCAAAGTTTTCAACGATGATCTGCCGATCAGACTCATTGGTCAGCCCGTCCAGATTGAAGTCATACCAACTGGAGGCTCCGCCGTTGATCTTGCTGAATTTTTCCCATTCATCAAGATCCTTCTGGTTAACCACCATGTCCAGATTGCCATCACCGTCGCATTGAACAACCGATTTATTCAATGCACTCAGCTTCTTTTCCAGGGCTTTATAGTTGCGCTTCTGATTGGCGGTGAGCGCCTCAAAACCATCGGCCAGCAAATCCTTGCTCGCATAATCCAGCTTGGGCTTTGGTGCTGCTTCGTCAATTTCATAGAGCTCATTGCTTACGTAATCGTAGCAACGGTTAGTGGAGTCGTCATAAAGCTTGCTCGTATTGTGGACGACCTTGTAATGCTGATTCCTGATGCCGACGGAGCCCAAAGAATTTATTTTCGGGAGTTCATCCGTCGGCACATCCGCTTCAGTGTGCAGCCATTGATTGACGTCACAGCAATAGGTCAGCGGGACGGGACCGGGGCCGTCATCATCAGAGTCCTGGGCACCCTCGCCCCACCAGACGCCACCATTGTCTTCACATACCGATTTGGTCACCGGAATTTGCGAGCAACTGGCACCCCCAGCCATCACACACGGACCATTGACGGACTCATTGGCCTGCAGGTTGGGTGCCATTTCGTTGTAATTCCATTTGCGAATACTGGGCTGTCCCGGATTCTTGAGGTAAGGCATCAATGCCATGGAATCGACATGCCAGGGAACCGTTTTGTGCACATTGACCCCGCCAATCTCTCCGAATAGCTGGAATATATCGGCGATGTTGGTCATGTGATTGACATCGCGATCCGGCTTGACCACCAGCGGACCACTCACAGACAAGGGCACCCAAACACCCGTTTGATAGGAAGTGCCCTTGGCACGTGTCGGATCAAATGGAGCCTTGACGACATTGCCCAGGGTGCCGTTGTCACCCACGAGAACGATCATGGTGTGGGTCGCTTTCGGGTCATACAGCAAGGTTCCATCCGGCTTGTAGCTAGCCAGTCCGGTCGATACCAGCAAGCGGCCGATTTCCTTGTCCATCGCCTCGATCATTTGATTACTGATTACCGGCCAGCTGGAACTGTCGGCACAGTCGTAGCCGGAAGAATCTTCCGAATCCGCAGGAAGCAGATCGTAGGGGGGCGGTTGCAACGGCGTGTGATCCGTCGCAAAGCTGACCGTGGCCATCCACGGCTGATTCGCGGGCCGGGACTTGATCCAATCGATCGCACTGTTAATCGGAGCAACACCCCGGAATGTCCGCGCACGTTTGTCGGTGGGTGGCACCTGCTGCGTTTTGCCGGTGCTGTCACTGATATCCAGAGGCGAGACATAATGCGCGTTGTAGTTCTGGAATCCCGCGCTGATGTTGGCTGGCATGGGCGTTCCGGCAGCAACACATGACACGTCCGGATTCAGGATTCCACCACTCTCGACACATTGCCGTCCCGGTGGATTTTTCGCATCGGTCGTTGTCAGATTTTTGCAACTGCCATCTGCCTGATAGCAGGCTCCGGTATCCGCGCCCCCAAACTGCGAGCCCGGCACAAAGCCGCACGAATAGGTTTTTCCATTCCCCGGAGAAGGTCCGCCTACCCCGCCAGCCGTGGTGTCGATGGAGGAAGGGTCTCCCGTCTCATCCAGCCAGCCGTAGTAATAATCCCACCCCAGCGATCTGACCATGGAATAGCCAAACGGGTTATTGCCCTGCAACCCCAAATGAAACTTGCCAAACAGGCCGCTGGTATAGTTTTTCTCCCTGAGGATTTTGGGGGGCGTGTAATCGAAAGGAGAGACCATCGAGTTCGCCAGGTCACTTGGCCCCAGGGCGCCATTTACATGACTCCGCATGGGAAATCGGCCTTCAAAAAACACGGCCCGGCTTGGGGAGCAGGCAGGCATCGACCAATTATTCCGGAAACGGATGCCATTATTGGCCAGGGTATCAATGTTCGGCATGGCCGCCGGTGTTGTGCCACCGTAGCCGAAGGATTTCATCTGGTCGATACCCACATCATCCATGATGATGAACAAAATGTTGGGGGGCATTTTTGCCGCCGCATGGACCGGCGGTAAAACCGAAGTTAATCCCAGCAGGCCGAGAGCAGCCAGACAAAATGGAATGCGAAACTGCGTCAACTTCATGTTCATGGCCAATCCTCCCGGGGTTATGCGCCGTCTGTCTGCAAAAAGCCGTATCCTTGCAACCCGTAAGCCGGGCTTGGCTGGCTATAATTCGTAGGGGAAGGCTACCACAGATAATTAAGTAGGCCGCAACCACGGGATCCCCGGCCACTGGCAAAACACGGAAAGACGCCAACGCCACCGTCCCAGTCTGAACGCCCCAACACCCGGCCCCTTGCCGGGGGCAATCATTGAACGCCCACATTTCTCAACACGCAGCGAAATACACACTCTCATGACCCAACCCTATCTTGTCGTGCTCGACGTAGACTCCACCCTGATCGAGAACGAAGTCATCGAGCTGCTGGCCGCCAAAGCGGGCTCATGGGAGCAGGTGGCTGCCATCACCGAGCGGGCAATGCGGGGCGAACTGGATTTCGGGCAAAGTTTGCGGGAGCGCGTAGCGACCCTGGCGGAATTGCCGGAAACCCTGTTTGCCGAGGTTCGCCGGGAGATCACGGTAACACGGGGAGTCCCGGCATTGATCGCCGGTATCAAAGCGGCGGGCGGTTATGTCGGAGCCGTATCCGGCGGCTTCCACGAAATTCTGGATCCGCTCGCCGACCATTTGCAGCTGGATTTCTGGCGGGCCAATCGCCTTGAAGTGGCGGACGGCCGGTTGACAGGCCGGGTACTGGGCACGATCGTCGATGCCGCCGCCAAGGCGCGGACCCTGATCGAATGGGCCGAGACCACCCACACCCCGATCAGTCAGACGGTGGCTATCGGCGACGGAGCCAATGATCTCAAGATGATGGAAGCGGCAGGGTTATCGATCGCTTTTGACGCCAAACCCATCGTTCGTGAAAAGGCCGATGTCATACTGGACGAACGCGACCTGAGCCGCGTACTGACACTGCTTGGACTCTAGGCGGCGGGTGGCCGGCCACTCGTCAGCCAGCGCCTTTCAGGCAAAAATCAGCGGGTACCCGCCTTGCTGACCGGGTGTGTCCTGGCCCACTCGCTGGCCATTTTCTGTCCGTCAGCCAGTTGAGCCGCCGTCAGCTTCGCCGCCAACCTGTCACGCTGGGTAACGAATTCGGGGTTACCGGACGCCGCCGCGAGGTTGAACCATTTGTAGGCATCTACCTGGCTCTGCGGAACGCCATGTCCAGCCAGATAGAGACTTCCCAAACCATCAAGCGCCGAGACATTCCCCTGCTGGGCGGCCTTGGTATACCAGCGGACGGCCTCGGCATAATTCTGGGTGATGCCTTTGCCGTGCTCGTAACGGTAACCCATGTAGTACTGTGCTTCGGGATGCCCCTGCTCCGCCGCCTTGATGTACCAGCGACTGGCTTCGTTCTTGTCCTGTGCGACGCCCTCGCCACGGCCATACATTTGACCCAGCTTGAACTGGGCTTCGGGATAACCCTTGCTGGCGGATGCCTTGTACCAGCGGACGGCTTCCGGCGCACTCGCCGGTACGCCGATCCCCCGCTCATAGAGGCCAGCCAGCGCAAACTGCGATTTGGCATCGCCCCGCTCGGCCGCCTTGGTGCACCAGTAGAGCAAATCAACCGAGGGCTTGGCATGGCTATGGCGGGATGTCTGCGCCAGGCTGACCCCTCGCAGCTGATCGGCACATTTGGTGGCCTCATCAGGGACGGATGACGCCGATGCCGGGGAGAGTTCAGTGAGACTATGGATCGGCAAAACATCGCACCCAGACCAGAGGGTACTAAGCAAAAGCGTGGGTAAAAACAGTCGCTTCATGGGAGTCATTCGTCAAG
>SXQV01000031.1 GCA_005792805.1 Methylococcaceae bacterium
GCGGTCGGCTTCGTCGAGCACCAGCACGTCGATTTCATTCAACTTCACATAACCTTGGGATACGAGATCCAGCAGGCGGCCCGGGGTGGCGATCAGAATGTCCACACCCCGACGCACGGCGTCGATTTGCGGCTGCATACCGACACCGCCAAAGATGACCGCCGCCTTGACCGGGGTGAATTCACCGTAGTTGCGAACGCTGTCGTTCACCTGTGCCGCCAGTTCGCGAGTGGGCACCAGCACCAGGACGCGCGGGGCGCGGCCTGGCCGCGCACGCTCGCCGGTTCGGCCAAAATCGAGAAGCCGTTGCAACAGCGGAAGGGTAAAGGCAGCGGTTTTGCCGGTGCCGGTCTGGGCAGCGGCGAGCAAATCACGACCGGCGAGAACCGCCGGAATGGCCTGCGACTGGATCGGCGTCGGTGCCGAATAACCCTGCTCGGCAATCGCGCGCAGAAGGGTCTTATCGAGGCCCAGGGAAGAAAAAGCCATAAGTAATAAATTCCTGTACGCCAGTCCGTGTGACCGTCGAAGGACGATCTGGGCGTATTGATAGAGTAATCAAGACATGGGCGAATACCGGGATACGGACTTCCGGTACATCGCAAGGTTTGCAGGAGGAATCGAGGCTGGGTTCGCCTGGAGGCGATCGCTTTGGAAGGAGAAGGCCGGACGTATCCTCGGGGCCGGTCCAGGACCGCACCGCGACAAACTGTCGGCAAGGATACGCCGATTGACAGGGGAAGGCGAATTTTATTTTGACGCCGGCAGTTGCCGAGGCTGTTTGCCGTCAGGTCAATTATTTCGATGGTTCGATCAGTGCCTCACCCGTTGGCGCCACGGGTTTGCCGGGGATCTCCGGGAAACAGGTCTCGGCCTCCTTTTTCGCATTCTTCAGCCGGTCGCGCAGTACCTTGGATTTTGGTGGGTCACGGAACTCGCCGCCCTTGTCACCGGGCGTGTCGAACATGTAAGTGAAGGTCAATGCTTCGGAATAATCCTGGAAAGTCATCTGACTAGCGATCTGATCCACGGCGCAGACACAGTGATAGGAATTATCCAGATTGATGCCACCGTGCTCGGCCATGCACTGCATGACATATTCAACGCGGGCCTGGGTCGGAAAGTCGTTGACCCGTGGCTTGGCTGTAGCCGCAAGTTGCTCTGTGGCTGTTTTTTTGGCCGGTGGCTTAACCGCATTGGCGGCACTGGCCGATGAGGATATGCACATGGCTAACGCAAGAGTGGCGGCCACACAAAGGGGGGACGATTGGATTTTCATGAATTAAGCTGGCAGTGTTGTGATCGGACAGATGATAGAGGAGAGTGAGTCAGGGCTCAATTTTCGACCGCGAAATGGACAATGGCCTTGAGCTCCTCATTCATTTTGCGTGCGAAGTCGTTCAGACGGGGATCGGTATTGCCGGTCGGTAACAAATGCGTGGTGACGACAACCTTGCCCCCCTCCGAACGCACTGCCACGTTGCAGGGCATCCAGGCTACGCTGGCTGGCGACATCTCCAGCATCACCCGTGCCTGCGCCAGGTTACAGAACTGGATCGTGTCATAGTCGGGAAACGCGCCGTGATCGCGTTCGCGAATCACGCTACCGATCTTGTTATGCCCGGTGATGCGAAAATTGCGCTCGGTGATGGCGACTTCCAGTTCCGCCAGTACGTCGGCGTAGGGTTTGGTCGTGGTTGCAGCGGAATAGTACGGGGGCTCCGGTTCCAGCGGCGAGCAGGCACACAGCAGCCAAAACAGTGTGGCAATCAGATAGGAAGTCAGCTGGCGCAAGGCCCGGATCATGGGGTGTATTCAGGGTTAAGAAGACAATGGGGCAAATTACCACCGTGATGACTAATAGGGTAGATACCACCGGCGTCGTCCTGGCGGGCGGGCGTGGCCAGCGCATGGGGGGCGAGGACAAAGGGCTGCTGCTCTGGCGTGGGCAGTCGTTAGTGAGTCACGCGCTGACCGCCCTGGGCGAAGCGGTTGAGACACGGCTGATTAACGCCAATCGCAATCTTGCAGCCTATGCAGCGCTGGGTTTTCCCGTGATCCCGGATGCCAATGACCGTTTCGATGGGCCGCTGGCGGGGCTCTTGAGTGCGATGCGGGCTGCCGCGACGCCCTATGTGCTGACCGTTCCCTGCGATGCGCCGCTGTTGACCGGCAAGCTGTTACAACGGCTGGTTGAACGTCTCGAAATGTCAGGCACCGCCATCGCCGTGGCCCATGACGGCGAGCGGCTGCATCCGGTGGTGATGCTGGCCGAAACCGGCCTGGCCGACGATCTGCAGGCGTATCTGGACACCGGCGAGCGCAGGGTGGAACACTGGATCCGCCGGCATCGCTGGGTGAGCGTCGACTTCAGCGACATGCCCGGTGCGCTGGTCAACATCAATACTCCGGACGAACTGGCTCAGCTGGATGCCCATGGTCTTCCATAACGCTGGCCTCATTCGGCCCTACCGATCGCATCGAGGATTATCCCGGCTTCACCGCCCGGAACAGGCAGTACCTGACCAGACCGCCATTGAATACCTTCCACTGCGCCAGCGCGACTTTGAAATTTGCCGTCTGGGCCTTTTTGCGGAGCCCTAACCCATGCATGACAACCTGCATGGGGTAAGTCCATAGCGCGGTCAGATACATGCGGCGGGCCGAAGGCATCGTTTCCTGGGTAGCCTCGCTGATCTGCACATCCCTGAACCCGCATTCTTCCATGCCGGACTGGAATTCATCGATGCTGGAGAGATTGGGCACCGCCCAACCGTTGAGGCAATCCATGACGGCCTGCCATTCCTCCTCGTTAAATTCACGACGAGTGGCATAACCATCACAAGCAATCAGGGTGCCGCCCTTACGCAGCAGCCGATAGGCTTCTCGAAAGAAATCACGCTTATCAACAGCGTAGCAACTACTTTCGACCGCCCACACGACATCGAAGGACTCATCCGGAAACGGAGTTTTACAGAAATCCGCAACCTGGAAATCGACCTTATCGGCAACGCCATGACGTTGGGCATTGCGGGTGGCATGCCGGACCTGCTCGGCGCTAACGGTAATACCCGTGGCACGGCAGCCGATGTTTTTGGCCAGCCAGATGGAGCTGCCACCAATCCCGCAGCCGGCATCCAGCACATGGTCTGTGAGTTTGATGCCGGCAACCTCGGCCATGATGCGGTTCTTGTTGAGCAGCGCCTGACTGTGAGTCTTGATGCCCTCCTCCCAATAACCGTAGTGCAGGGCCAAATTTTCGTTATCGAACCAGGCGGTTCGGTAATCCCAATAGCAATCATCGTAATGCTTGGCTGTATCCACCCGAATCTCTTCTTCGGAGAAGCCGGCATCCTTGCGCAGGCTATCGGTGCGGTAATCCCGATTGGGTTCGAGGTAATAGCTTCTTTTCTTCGTGTCTGTGGCCATGATCCGTATTGAAGGTCTCAATAATAATTGGCGAAAGAAACCCGCCATAGAGCGGTGCGGTTGCCCTCAAACAAGAAATTCCCGGCCCCTTGCGAAGCCAGGAATTCTATTTAAGCGACAACTGAACCTGACAGCGAGCCGCTCCTTCGAAACAAGGCCCACCCTGCGCAACGGCAGGATGAGCGTGTCCCTGCTTAGAAGTTGAACCAACCCGAGCCGAAGGAGGTCGCAAACACGAGGCTCACGATGCTCATCAGCTTGATCAGAATGTTCAGTGACGGGCCACTGGTGTCCTTGAAGGGATCGCCCACGGTGTCGCCGACAACGGCTGCCTTATGCGCATCGGAACCCTTACCGCCGAGTTGCCCGGTTTCGATCCATTTCTTGGCGTTATCCCAGGCACCGCCCGCATTGGCCATCATGACCGCGAGCAGGAAGCCGGAGGCGGTGGTGCCGACCAGCAGACCAGCCAGGGCTTCCTTACCCAGGATCATGCCCACCACAAGCGGGACAATGACAGCCAATGCACCCGGCAGAACCATCTGCCGCAGGGCACCCTCGGTGCTGATACCAACGCAAGCGGCGTAATCCGGCTTGCCAGTCCCATCCATAATGCCCGGGATTTCCTTGAACTGACGACGCACTTCGAGAACGATGTCGTACGCGGCCTTACCAACGGCTGTCATGGTCAGGGCCGAGAAGAAATACGGCATCATCGCACCAATCAGAATACCCGGCAGCATAGTGGGGCTCAGGATATTCAAGGATTCAACCTTGGCGGCCGTTACGTAGGCTGCCAGTAGCGCTAACGCCGTGAGAACGGCGGAGCCAATCGCGAAACCCTTACCGGTAGCCGCCGTGGTGTTGCCGAGACTATCCAGCGCATCAGTACGCTCACGCACTTCTTTGGGCAGATGACTCATTTCAGCAATACCGCCCGCATTGTCAGCTACCGGACCGTAAGCGTCGGTCGCCAGCGTCACACCCAGGGTGCTCAACATACCCACGCCTGCCAACGCAACCGCGTAGAGACCCGCCGTGATCGTGCCATCGGCCTTCATCCCCAGCCAGATGCTCAGAAGAATGGCGACAGCGGTAATGAGTACTGGAATTGCGGTGCTCATCATGCCGACGGCGGTACCCTGAATGATGGTGGTAGCCGCACCCGTCTCGCAGGACTTGGCGATGGACTGGACGGGTTTCTCGGTATAGGAGGTGTAGTACTCGGTGACGTAGGCAATGCCATTACCCGCTACCAGACCGACCAGAATGACCAACCAGTAATTGAAGCTGACTCCAGTCAGAATGACGGCGGCCAGCGAAAGGCCAAGAATTACCACAGAGGCGCCCCAGACGGAACGGCGGAGTGCGTGCAGCAAATCCTCAAGGCTCGCATTTTCATCAATCCTGTGAACATGCTTGTCGATATGCCGGCTGAGAAATTCCGGCAACTTGATGGAGTCATCTCCGCCGATGACCATGTAGATGCCGAATAGCGACGCCACGACACCCACCGCAGCCACCAGGAAAGGTAGACCGATGAAGGCAAGCGCATTCGTGCCAAGGCTAGCGCCCAAGGCAGCCGCCGCAATGATGGAGCTACTGTAGCTTTCGAAAAGGTCAGCACCCATACCGGCAACGTCGCCGACGTTGTCGCCGACATTGTCCGCAATCACGGCCGGATTGCGGGGGTCATCCTCCGGGATGCCCTGCTCCACCTTGCCGACCAAGTCTGCGCCGACATCCGCTGCCTTGGTATAGATACCACCGCCAACACGGGCAAACAACGCAATGCTGCTCGCGCCGAAACCGAAACCGGTGATGTAAGTGAGCTGATTGGGATCACCGCTGAAGTACAAGAACAGAAGCGTCATGCCCAGCAAGCTGAAGCTGACTACCGACATACCCATGATGGCACCGCTGCCAAAAGCCACGCGCAAACCCTCGTGGAGTCCTTTGCTCGCAGCTGCTGCGGTACGGACATTGGCGCGCACAGCAACGTACATCCCAAGATAGCCGGCGCCAGCAGAAGCAATGGCACCGATGATGAAGGACATCGCGGTCTGCCATTGCAGGAAGACAGTGATCACCACAGCGACAATGGCTACGAAAATACCAAGAACCCGATATTCGCGGTTCAGAAACGCTGAAGCGCCTTCCTGAATGGCCAAGGCAATGGCTCGCATGGTGTCATTGCCTTGGTCATAACTGAGAACTCGCTTGAACTGCCAGAGTACGTACCATACCCCGACCAGGCCCATCAGCAGTGCGATGGTGACTGATGCATTAGCTTGCAACACGATGTCTACCTCTCTTTGAAGTTAATTATTCTGGATTATTATCGAGTGGAACCCTGGCTCGTCCACGACGCACCCGCCTCTTTGCACCTTTAGAAGCCGGCCCGGTCTTGTTTAACCTTTGGTTGACACACCATTCACGGCCACAAAAACCTCGGTGGAGGTTACTCAAATTTCGGCGCAAGCTCAATAAGAAATGGCATCAATGTGTGGGGAACGACGCAAAAAGTTCCCGCCAGCGCTGTTAGATCGGCCTGCATTCGCTCCTGATACGCGGCAGGCGGTGCGTCAGAAACTGGCGCGATAAAACCGATTGAGCCGGTCTTCCGCTGGTTTCTCGTCCGAGGAATCCTGGAGACGAATGGTCCAGGGCTCCTGGGTGCGGGGATCAATATGAAATGCAAGAGAAGCGTGCTTGTGCAGCAGCCCTTCCTCTCCCGACGCATTGGGATTCAACTGGCCCTTCTGCAGAAAATCCACCATACGACGGGCGTTATAGACCACCAGAACGCGGTGGGCAGTCTTGTAGCTATAGACCTGATACGCGACGTTGGCCTCACTCCAGGCCGGAATCCTGTCGATTAACTCCTCGATACGCGCCGGGTCGTTGCCCGCCAGATTGCGGAGAGTCGAGCTTTCCCGCAGACGAATCAAATCTCGCAAATAGCCGGCAAGCGTCCCGAAGCGCTGATGCTCCTGAAGCTGACGCAACTCGTCGATGAAAAAGGAAAATGTCTCCGCGACCAAATAATGGCGATCCATCTCACCATCGTTGGCAAACAGCGAAAGTTTGTCGAGTGCCGTGTGTTCGAGTGCATCGAGAAACGCGCCGGGCGCACGGATGTGCTTGTCTACAGCGACGACCCAAGGCAAGGCGCGCCCCGTTTTCTCGAAGCGATCTTTGACACTGCCAATCGCGGCAACCCGGGGGAGCTCTTCTTCCCTGCCACGCGGCTTGACGATAAAAGCGTCGATAGCCGCGATGAAGGTACGGAAGCCCGCCGTTTTGAATCCGTCAACAATCGTTGAATAGCGCGGAATGTAGGGAATACTGGTGCCGTCGTATAGCAGGTTGATCCGCTCCTGTCTGGCCTGACTGGCCACCCAGTCGCGCAGCGTATTCGCGAACGGCTCGACATAGATATAGTCATCGCTATGGTGATTCGCCGCCGTCAGGACACGATAAAGATCACTTTGCTTGCGAAATTCATCCAACGAGGCCGTGACGAAATTTTCACCACACTGGGCGCGGGCAATTTCCTCAACCGCCGTCTTGCCGGCTCCTGCCCCCCCCATGCAAAGAAACAACATGGGCTGGTTGTCCGTCGACTTGCCAGCGAAAATGGCCTCCTTGATTCGATCCAGCTTACTCGCGATATTGCTCAGTCGCTCATAGGCAATTTCCACACCCCGCCGCAGACGCTGGTCACCCGCCGCCGCAGCCATCAATCTGTCTCTCATTTCGGGATTGTTGGCCAGGGTGAACACCGGGGTTTTTTCACCCGCGTATTGCCTGAGAAGCTCCACAAACTCCGTGTGACTGGGTGATCTCAAGCCGGTCAGGATATTTACGTCAAGACAGAAAAGGGGCGCCTCGCCGCTGGGACCCATGGTGATGCCATCAATATCTGATTTACCGCGCAAACTCTCTGTGCCCGGCAGATAGCCAATCACGTTTTCGGAGAGGCTCAGGGGATAGTCCGCAAAATGGATACCCAGAGGAATCTGCTCCTCGTGCAACCCACTCAAAGGAACCAGACCTCCGTTGACGGTCACCAAACAATCAACCCCCTCCGGCGTCTTGTGCTGCAGGAAGGGCATACCAAAAACAAAGGTTTTTTGTTCCGGCCATTTACCGTAGCCGTTAGGCCGGTTTTCCAGGCAGCGGGTTCGGCCCGGATCCATGGCATGACGCAGAGCTAGCGTGACATCCGCCAGACCGCTGCTTTTGTCGTGTAGCAGCGCGGCATCCCGGGCATCCAGCCGCCTGAAATCAATGCCCCGCTCATAGACACTGGCGAAAGCGGGCAGATTACTGAGTGCAAGCATAAAAAAATCCAGCGTCAGCTTATTACCGTAACCAAACGGCTTGATAGCCCGCATAGTGAAGTAGAAACGCGCCAGACGTTCTGCAATGTTGTCGGTTTTGATGACAAAGCCGTTGTTGTCGAACAAGGCCGTGCCCTTGTTCTCATCCTCATTCAGCACCAGACTCTCGATCACCTCACGAAAGCGTTTACGCTTGTCGGCGTAAGCCATGGCTCCGGGCCGGTCACCCGTGATGGCCTGCTCTTTCCAGTCCTGAAAAATCTCGCGATGAATGCGTGAGAAAAGCTCTGTCAGGTAGGTAACCCGTTTGGCCTGATCGTGAGAAATAGTGCCCTCCGCCTCCTTTTGAAAGGTGGAAAGCAATCGCCGGCAATGAATGATGGCCAGCGCATTACGAAGTTTCTTGAGCTGAAAGCCCCCTACGATGGGCGAAGATGCAAGGTTATTCATGGATAGCAAAATATTGAGCGGCACTTACCGCCACAGCGACTGGCGGGACGGGCTAGTCTAAATCCAGGATCATGAACTGCTAAAGAATCCAGCGGAACCCGGCAGCAGGCGGGCATTCTACCCCCAATCGGCAAGTACACGCCTGGTCAACAGCGAGCTCAAGCCCATCTCAGGGAAGCGCCGACCGGAGGAAAACGCCCAACCTGTGGGCAACGAAACTGGAACCGTCCAGCGATAGATGATCATCGTCGCGATAGAGCATTTTTCCATCCTTTTCTGCCCAGCAATAGGATGCATCACAGAAGAGTGAGGGCATATCAAAAATGCTTACGGAAGGGTAATCCTGCACCACAGACATAACGATATTCCGATACTGTCGAGAACGCTTCTCGAAAGCGGCGACAGAAATCGCACAAGGCTGTTGCTTCGAGACACTCAACGGCCTGAGGCAAGACTTGGGATTAAACCCGAGTTCGGGCACATCAAGGATGAGGACAATTTTCTTGCCTGACGAAACCAGCTTGCGCAGCGTTTTATGCAATGCCTCCCGAAATACCTCGGAATTACCTGCTTGGGCTTGAGAAAACAGCGCTACCGCGCCGGACCGGTCCGGCTTGCGCACGTCATACTCACCCCCTTCTACCGCCGCAGCATAGCGGGCTGCCAGGGCAATCAACTTGACCCGATCATCCTCCACCGCAAAATCGATCGCCTTGTTCATATACCCTAACGGGCACTCGGAGCCCTCTCGACCAAAACCCAAATCGTACAAGGGCATACACGCCCCTCGTCCAAGGTTAATGACGTCCAATCCTTCGTTGACCAAACCCGGGTACAGGTGACCGCTATGAGAGTCACCCAGCAGAGCGATCTCCGGCAGGCTCCCCTCGCTCAACAAACAGGATTCTGGATATTCACGATCCTGAAATATGGCTTGGCAAAACGCACGGTTGTTCCCACCCTTAATCCAGCTAAATGCCTTATATTCAGAATTATTGAATCGCTGATAAAGCCCTTGCTGGCTATCAATCCAATATCCGAAAATCCCCAGACACAAAACCAAACCACATAAAACCATAATTTGCCCGCCGGATTTCAGGCCGTAGCGTATGGGACGCTCCACTAGCCGCCAGGTCAGCCATGCCAGAAAAAAACTCATGATGACAAGCATGGCCCTGACCCAAGACGTGGGCTCTTCAGAGCCAAGAATCCTTGCGAAAGACAGAATCGGCCAATGCCAGAGGTATAGAGGGTAGCTAATCAAGCCGATCCCGATCATCAACCGGTTAGAAAGAACAACCCGGTTTACCCATGCCTTGGGACCAGACAGAATCAAAAGAACACTTCCAGAAACAGGCATCAATGCCCACCAGCCAGGAAATTGCCGACCCTTATTCAGAACAAAACAAGCCAGAACAATCAAAGTTATTCCACCGACAGAAACCAGATTATTTACCGCTGGAACATGACCACGGCACAACCCAGAAAACCAGGACACATTAAGGCGATCAAGCGATGTTAACCAGGCCAACAAGCCACCCGCCAACAACTCCCAAAACCGGGTCTGAGGCAAAAAGAAAGTACCAACAGGGTCTCCGCCGACTCCCCGGGTATTGAGAATGAATGAAACAAGGAACAGCCCCAGCAGCACCAGGGGAAGTGAGATCCGGGACTGCCATACCAACCACATGCAGAAGGGGTAGAACAAGTAAAACTGTTCCTCTATAGCCAACGACCAGAGGTGCATCAGAGGCTTCAATTCAGAGCGGGTATCGAAATATCCCGCTTCCGACCAGAGCACATAATTTTGGACAAATCCAGCTCCACCCGCCATGTGCTTACCTAACTGCGACAGCTCATCCGGTAATAGCGCCAACCAGCCCAGCGCAACGCCCGATATCAGAACCACTATCAAAGCTGGAAATATTCGCCGGATGCGGTTCCCATAAAATTCAAAAAAATTGAATCTGTTTTTCTGTAAACTGCGAGAAATAATGGTCGAAATCAAAAACCCAGAGATAACAAAAAACACATCGACGCCCACGAATCCACCGCGTAGCGCTTTGGGGAAAGCGTGGAATAACACCACCAACAGGATAGCAACTGCCCTCAGACCATCGATATCAGGGCGGTAATTAGGGTGAAAATTATGCTGGGTTAGAGGAAATTTAGACATTTACCCGACGCTTTAACCTTAAGAACAAAAAATCATCTGAATGCGGCTGCGGTGTGACGCTGTCACAAACCCAACGGGGAACACTCGGCGGCCGCTCATCTATGGCATCCTTCTGGATGGAGTCGAAAGTTTACCGTGACAGACTCGGGGGGTCGATTTTGGTGTACTGAAACCTGCGACACCTCCAGCAAGCTCAGATTGTGAGAAAACCCTTTATAGACAGCAATTTAAGACATGACCCGAACATGCAAGCCATTCCTGTAGTTACGATTGATGATCTCATCGAGGGGTACGAAGCACTCCTTTTCGATGCCTACGGCGTCCTGGTTCATAGTGAAGGCCCGTTGCCGGGAGCTTGTGAATTGCTTGCTCGACTCCGGCAAATCGGCAAACCCTTCTACCTGGTGACCAACTCGGCGGCCCACCTTCCCGAACACGCCGCTTTTCGCTATCAACGGTTCGGGCTGCCGGTTGAACCCGAACAGATCATCAGTTCAGGTGCCTTGCTGAAGCCCTATTTTGCCGCCAATAACCTGCAGGGTACCCGCTGTGCGATCCTGGGGCCTGAAGATACCTACCGCTATGTCCAGCAGGCAGGGGCGCTGGCCGTTCCGCCAGCGGAGGATTTCGACATCCTGGTGATTGGCGACCAGGTGGGATTTCCGTTTCTGGAATCCATTGATACGGTCCTGTCACGACTGATCAGTAAGTTTGACCGGGGCTTAAGTCCGCCACTGATCCTGCCGAATCCGGATCTCATTTATCCAAAAGCCAGCGGCTTCGGCATAACCTGTGGATCGATGGCGATGATTATTGAAACGGTGCTGAAACAGCGCTATCCCGACCGCGCCGACACTCGTTTCGTTCATCTTGGCAAACCCGAAACCGCCCTGTTCGAGGAAGCCGCCCGCCGCGCCGGCACCCAAAACCTGGTGATGATCGGTGATCAGATGGATACCGACATCCGGGGAGCAAGCCGCTATGGCATCGATTCGGTACTGGTCTCCGGTGGTGTGGCTGAACTGCGGTTTTACGCCCATCATCCGGAATGGTGGCCGACTTACCGGTTGCCTCACCTGCAGCATTCCCTCTAATGGCCCTCCTGCCCTACCCACTCCGAACCCTGAACACGACCTTGGCTCCCTCCGGATTGAAATGGGAGTTATTGTCATTTAGAGTGCGGACTCTTTTCGGCTACTGAACGGACCGTCATGCCCTTGAGCCTGTTATCCAAATCCATCCCCTCCCTCGCCTTATCGGCTCTGCTGGCCGGCTTTGCCACAAACAGCATCGGGGAAGTGTTCTACAGCAAGGAAGAGGCCTTTGAGCTGGCATTCGGCAAGGGGGCACAGATCGAGAACTTGCCTGTTTTTCTGACGGACGAACAGACCGCCGCCGTCGAAAAAATGGCTCACGCGAAATTGGATGGCCAGTTGTTCACTTTCTTTGAAGGGTACAAAAACGGGCAATTGCTGGGCTATGCCGCGATTGAATCCAAAACCGTGCGAACCCAGCCGGAAACTTTGTTGATCGTGCTTTCACCGCAAGGGGAGTTGGTTAAATCGGAGATTCTGGCATTCCATGAACCGCCGGAATATAAACCCGCCAATACCTGGTTTGCGACGTTGATTCGTAAACCCGTCAGTCAGCTTCGGCTGGATCAGGGTGTCGATGGCATTAGCGGGGCGACCTTGAGTGTGCGGGCCTCCCTTGAGGGTATTCGCAAGGCCTTGGCGGTTTATCAGGTGGCGGTCGCTTCAGAGGCCCACTGATGCGTTATTTTGTCACTGGCGAGCAGAACCGGCAGCTGCTGCTTAATACAATTGTCCTCTTGTTTCTGGTGTACATGCTGGTGCTCTGGATCAGTATGGGGCTGATGTATTTTCACAAGATGGATCTGACAGCGGTTTCCGTCGTGGAGTATTACCTCGGTTCCGAAACCAGATTTACGGAACCGCGCAGTTATCAGAGCCTGCTGGAAGTTACCCACGCCCATATGTTCTCTATGGGCATGCTGGCAGTGACGCTGACGCACCTGTTGTTATTTGCCAATCTTCCCGTGATGCTGAAGATTGTTCTGAGTACGCTGGTCTACTTTGCCGCGATAGGAGATGAGGTGGCCGGTTGGCTGGTGCGCTTTGCTCATCCGGGATTCGCTTATCTTAAGATCGGTATGTTTGTGACCCTTGAGCTAAGTCTGGGTGCAATGATTGTGCTGGTCTCTGCCTCGCTGTGGACGCAGAGGACCGACATGCAACACGCTCAGGCGAAAAAGCGATCGCATCACCCAAAACCTCACCCTGAAATTACCAAGGGGCGGCCAAGAGGGCCGCGTCCGCCAGCTACCAAAACCTGAATTTCTGGAACCGATAGGTCGCTGGGATTTGCAGCGGTTTGAGTGGCGTTTTGATCTTTTCGGCCTGATTCAGGGTCATGGAGAGTGGTTTCGCGCCTTTTTTCTCCCGGATCTGAATCGGGATGCCGGCCAGTTTGTCCAGATCACTTTGACCTGCCACCAGCCCGAAGCGGGAGGCGAGTCCATGAGCTTTCCGTGTCACCCGTTGGGTGAACCCGATAAATGCCCGGAGGGTGTCAGCATCCTCCACCGTCAGGCTCAGTGCGTCTGGCTGGGCAATACAAAGCTCAAGATCGGCGGTATGCCCTGCTTTCAGGTCCATGGAATCACACCGTACACCTGCGATGGTTTGGGTTCTCCCTTTGGGGTGGAGATGTGTCGACTGCATCTGCTGCCGTGCTTGGTCAAATGCATCTAACGGAAACCCGTCAAGCATCTTTTCCCATTTGGCGCGTTGCTGAGGATTCAGGCGTCGAATTTGGTCACCAAGCCCCTGAACCAGCGGCACCATGTCCTCAATTTGAGCGCACAGTTTACCTATGGCCTCTTCATTTACCGGGGTATAAGTTTGGTGGCGATGGTCGATCAGAACCCCATACTGGGTAGCCCGATCAAACAGCACATCCGTTTTACTGTCACCCCCGACGCCGCTGATCCAGATTTTGCCGTCCTGAATGTTCACGACCTGCATCGCTGTACGTCCACCCTGGACAACCCGGTAAGCCAAGGTACTGGCGGCCATGACGGGGTTACTGGTCAAACTCCAGAAGGCGATACTGACACTTGATAAAATTGTGCGGATCATGAATCGGGCTCCGGAATGTAGTGAACGTGGCATGACGCTGGAATGATAGTATGGGCCGCAAGGCGGTCGGCCTTGTGACAGTAAATCCCGGGTTTCGGCCGACGTGTGACCATCAGCAAGTTCGGGTATCAAAAAAGGAAAATTGCCTACCGTGAGCGGACATCATCATTTGCATCAAACCACTCCTGAGTCTCATGGAAAGCGGACCCGCTTGCGGCTGATGCTGTCCCTGGTAATTACCCTGGGTTTCGTGGGGGTCGAAGTGGTCGCCGGTAACATGGCGAATAGTTTAGCGCTGCTGACCGACGCAGCTCACAATCTGACGGACGTTCTCGCTCTTGCCTTGTCCTGGTATGCGCTTAATCTCGCCGACCGGCCGGCTCACGCGGGCAAGACCTATGGCTATCATCGTGTTGGCATTCTTGCGGCACTGATTAACTCCACCACACTTGCTTTCATTGCCGCTGGCATCTGTTTTGAAGCTTGGCACCGGTTTCAATCGCCTACGCCTGTCGCGGCTGATCTCCTGGTGGGGGTTGGGACCGTTGCGCTGGTGGTCAATCTCGTTACGGCCTGGCTGGTCAGTCATGGTGCTGAACACGATCTCAACCTGCGCAGCGCCTTTCTGCATCTGATGGGGGACGTACTGTCTACCCTGGGTGCGATCCTGGCCGGTATCGGTATTTACTTTACTGGTCTGAACTGGCTGGACCCGCTGGCCAGCGTGCTGATTGCCGGGCTGATTCTCTGGAATGCCTGGCTGATTGTGCGCGAGGTGGTCGATATTCTGCTCGAAAGCACCCCGCGTGATATCGAGATGAGCGAGATGGTGCGTGATCTAATGCAAATCGACGGCGTGCGGGGTGTCCATGATTTGCATGTCTGGAGTCTCTCGCGCCAACTCCGCTTCCTGTCCGCTCATGTTTTGGTAGACGACATGCCGGTCAGCGAGGCCGGGGTGCTCCGCGATCGCCTTGACGAGCTGGTAGCACACCATTACGGCATTCGTCACTCCACACTACAGTTCGAGACCTCCGGTTGTTTCCCCGGCCACCTGTACTGTGATGTCTCAAACGGACCTCATAGACCATCACCCAAGGATTCAGTCCCTCCGCCTTAACGCGGCGCTGACCGCCGGGCGCTCGGCGACACACACGGTGGAGGCAGGCATCGGCGATGCTGAAACTTTGGCCATTGCGCCAACTCTTGCCGGAGAGCGCTTTTTCGGTGTAGTCAAAACGCCGGGTCAGTCGCTCACACACGATTTGATGAATGGCTTCTGGCATGTGAGCGGAAGGGCCGGGTTTAGGGCAAATAAGCCGGTTGGGTTGGTGGGCAGGAAGTGGAATAGCGGCGCATCAACCCATTCAATCAGTCCTTGTCCGCTGTCACTCCGAGGAATACATGAAAGATGAGGTGGCGCGTACAATGGCCTTTTTGGCCCGGATTTCGTGCTATGAGGTTACAAACCCGTCTTTTGTGGGTGGTTCTGCCATTGATGGGTCTGGCCGTCTTTGTGCTGACCTTGGGCTTGAGCTTCTATTCAAAACAGACCGTTCTTCACCAAGCCAGACAGGATGGGCAGTTACTGGCTAGCGTGCTGGGTCGAAGTATTGGAGTGAGTCAGCACGTCGAGAAGAATGCAGAACAGATCGTGTCACGTGATCTCGTCTCATCCGCCAAGATTCTGGCGCAATTGGTCGCGGTTGCCGAGCAGTGCAAATTGCCGGCTGACGCAATTACTCGAAGACTGAAGGCGCTGGTGGGTCCGGATAATTTATCCGAAGTGCTGGTTACCGACTCCGTAGGCAGGGGTTACCTGCACACGGTGCCAGAGCTCGATTTCACGTTTTCTCCAGATGCTGCAAAGCAACCACAAGCATCCGTGTTCTGGCCTTTGCTTTCCGTTAATGGGCCCGAAGCCGTGGTGCAGGAGTTGAGGCCGCGCGAGGTGGATGGCCGCCCCTTCAAGTATGTTGGGGTTCCCGGTATTGATCGCCCCCGTATCGTCCAGGTCGGAATGGACGGGCAACAGCTGATTCAGCTGCGCAAGTCTTTGGGCGTCCAGGAGTTACTGGATCAGGTCGTCCAGGAAGATTCTATCCACCGGATCTGGGTGGTCAGCAAGAAGCTGGAGACGGAGGGTTTTTCCGGCAGGCCGCAGGATGCTGAATCCCGAAACCTGACGCCGGATGATCGAGCCCTATTGGTCGAGGTGATCGAGAAAGGCGTATCGCAGAGCCGGATTCGCCATGGTTACATTACAGTTGCGGCACCACTGGATGCGGCGGCAAAGCTTGAGAGTACAGCTAACGCGCTATCCGATACCGTTCTCTCTGCCGGGCGCGGGGAGCCGGTTTCCGGTAATGCCAGCGGTGCCATCCTCCTGCATATGTCCACCGACTTGCTGGATCAGCTGGTGTTGCGAGAGATCCTTTTCGCGGCGTGCACTGCGCTCCTCTCGCTGCTTTTGGGTGCATTGCTGCTCATCAGGTTTACCCGGAGACTGCTAAAGCCCGTTCAGGAAGCGGCGTTGACAGCCGAGCGGGTAGCCGCCGGCGACCTCTCGGCTACGCTGTCAGCCGAGGGCAGTGATGAAACCAGCAAGCTGATCAACGCCCTGGGGCAGATGGTGAATTACCTCAACTCACTGATCGGTCAGGTCCAGCGTTCCACCA
>SXQV01000247.1 GCA_005792805.1 Methylococcaceae bacterium
GAAGACGATGCCAAGATCCAGGACTTCAACTACGAAGCCACCAAGATCTCCATCAAGCGCGCCGTTGCCGGTGAACCGAAGGCGGCTGACGTCGTCGCCAGAAAGGCCGCTGAAGGGCATCCTTTCGCCGCTCACAAGTAAGCTACTCTGGAAAAACGCGGCTTCGCTGGGCGAGGCCGCGTTTTTTTTCGCCTGATATTTACTTCATGCGCATGGTTAAGAGGAAGCTTTTGAGTGCTCTTTACTCTAGGCTGAAGCGACTCAAAACATCCCGATCAATTGCGCCGGCGTGGAGCGCACTGGCCAGGAGCACGGCGGCTACACCGGTTTCCCCTAGATTCTCCAGATCTCCCTCATGCCGTATCCCTCCGGCGGCAATGAAGTCATGCCCGGGATACTGGCGAATGAACCGGCTCGCACCAAAAAGATCAGGACCATCGAAGCTGCCGACCCGCGCAAGATTCATTAGAATGACACGCGCTGGCCACCAATCCGCCGAATTGAGGATTTCTTGCGGCCCCACCAGTTCCTGACCGCGAAAATCCAGCGATAGAACATAAGACTGATCGATTGCCGCCAGTCTCTCTGGTGTCTGCTCGCTCATTGACTCACTGCCGATAACAGACACTACCCGCTCGCAGGTAAAATTCGAGGCCGGCAGCCCGCAATCCAGCCAGAACTGGATCTGTGGAAAGGCGGCGAGCAGGTCATCAACCATCGCGGTCTGGGGACTTCGGCCCATCAGCGCATCGAGATCCGCGACATAAATAGCCCTGAAGTCCGCCAGCCGAAGCAGGCCACGAACCACGGAAACAGGACTGGAACCGGAGCTCAGTGGGCTTTCCAGGATTTGATAGCGATGCCGCTGGCCGCGAAAGGCGCGCACCACTTGTCCGTCCATGACGTCAATTACAGGAATGATTTTCAAGAGTAAAAGACCTTGAAGCTTCTGGTTTATGAATATATTACCGGGGGCGGCACGTCCGTTGCGCCCTCCTCTTCATTGGCTCGGGAAGGCGATGCGATGCTGGCCGCATTGATCCAGGATCTCGTCGACGTACCGGACATGTCTCTGCTGGCGTTGCGGGACAGCCGGCTCGCACGCCCAGCCAATGTTACGTTGGCCGTCGAATGGCTTGGCATCGATCCAAACACCCCTGTCATGACTTGCCTGGCATCTACCATTGAGCGCGTGGATGCCGTATGGCCCATCGCGCCGGAAACGTCGGGGATTCTCGAATCCATTTGTACACTGGTGCGGCAGAAGGGCAAAATTTTACTGAACACTTCAGCCGAAGGTGTCCGTTTGGCGGCAAGTAAACTTTTGACGGCGAACCGCCTGGGCAGCATGGGTGTCCCTGTCGTGCCCACCGCTCTCTGGCAGCCCGGACCCGCACGTCCATACTATCCCTTTCCCGTCGTCATCAAGCCCGATGATGGCGTAGGGTGTGAGCATATCCGCATCATTTCCAGCATCGGGGAGTGGAAGCAATCTGCGAGCCTGGAACACATGGGAAACTGGGTCATGCAACCGTTGATGGATGGGGAAAGCCTGAGTCTGTGCGGTATTTTTGCGATGGGTGAAGCAGTCCTGCTCAGCGTTAATCATCAGCAGATTAAAAAACAAGGAAATACTTTCGTGCTGAAAGGCTGCACCGTCAATTCGATCGCCGACAAGGCGCATGCCTTCTCCCGCCTACTAAAGCAAATCGCTACGGCGGTTCCTGAATTATGGGGCTATGCCGGCGTGGATTTGATTCAAAATGACCAGGGACTGCATGTACTAGAAATCAATCCCCGGCTCACCTCCTCATATGCGGGGCTTCGCGCTGCCTTGGGTGTGAATCCGGCCAGGCTGGTCATCGACCTCCTGGCTTCTGGTAGCCTGCGCCCATGGCATGGCTGTCCCGTCCGGCCCATCGAAGTGATGTGGGAACCCAGCTGATGAATCGCAGCATCATGGGCTGGGATATTGGTGGAGCCCATCTGAAAGCCGCGAGACTGAACCACCATGGTCTCATTGACTTTACCCGTCAGGAAGCCTGCCCGTTATGGTTGGGACTGGATCAGCTGGATCAATCACTGGACCGAATGCTCACCGCCCTGGCTGGTGATCTACCCGTCCATCACGCGATCACCATGACTGGAGAACTGGCGGATAACTTCCATAGCCGGGAGGAAGGCGTCATGGCACTGTCGGCGGCGATGACCCGCCGGCTGGGTAGCGAAAGAGTGAAGGTCTTTGCTGGAGACAAGGCACTGATTCCCGCCGGGCAACTCAAGTTACAGGACACGCCCAAGGTCGCATCGGCCAACTGGCTGGCCAGCGGATTATGGGTAGCCTCATGCCTCAAAGAGGCCATGTTCGTGGATGTAGGCAGCACCACAACCGATATTTTGGTCATTGCCGATCATCAAGCACTCCATCGGGGCTATACCGATAGCGAACGAATGGGCTACGATGAACTGCTTTACTCTGGAATAGTCAGAACGCCCGCCATGATGCTGGCGCGCCGGGTGCCGCTCGGTGGAACCTGGTCTGGAGTAATGGCGGAGCTTTTTGCATCGGCGGCGGATGTATACCGCCTGACGGGGGAATTACCCGAGCAGGCCGACCAAATGCCGGCCGCTGACCACGGATCCAAAACGCCTGAGGGAAGCCGGCAACGGCTGGCCCGCCAGTTCGGACGGGATGCCGGGTCTCTTCCAGAGGGGAGCTGGGAGAAGCTGGCCGTGTATCTGCGTGAGTGCCAACTGGCAACATTGCTCGATGCCCTGGAGTTACAAATCTCCCGAGGCCTTATCAGTGGATCAGCCCCTTTGATTGGTGCCGGGATCGGCAGATTTTTGATCAAGACGATGGCCTCTCGATTAGAGCGGCCCTACCTGGATTTTGGCAGTTTGTTTTCAGCCTCAACCCGTCTGACCGAATTTGAAATAGCGGACTGTGGCCCCGCAGCCGCCGTCGCCTGCCTTGCGCTTAGGGAACTGAATCAAAGCCCATGACAACGCGAGCCCAAGAGCTGCCTTACTTCGAGGACAGCGCCGCCCTGTTTCTGCCCTGGTCTGACCGGCCTTGGTCGGTTTTCCTGGATAGCGGCTTTCCCCATAGTCGGCAAGGACGTTACGACATCATTGCGGCTGACCCCATCAAGACGCTGATCACCCGAGGGCTGATAACCGAATTGCGCGAGGCGGCATCGGTACAGCTGTTACCAGATGATCCATTCACACTCATCCATAATGCGCTGGGCGACAGGCGCCCCGGCGCGCCCTCCGGGCTACCCTTCTGCGGAGGGGCCATCGGCTACTTTGGTTACGACCTCGCTCGACGCCTAGAAAAAATCCCCGACATTGCCGCCAATGCCGAAGACACACCGGACATGGTGGTCGGCATCTATGATTGGGCGGTGATCGTCGACCATCTCGACCGAAGGACTTATCTGGTAGGCCAGGGCAATAACCCATCCCTCGACAAACGCTGGCCCCATCTAGTCAAGAGTTTCAGCCAAATCCAGACCCTTGGCTGGCGGCTGGGCGATTTCCAGATACTGGATGAGGTTCGCACCAACCTGAATCGATCAGCCTATGCCAGGGCTTTTGAGAAAATCCAGCGGTATATCCAAGAAGGCGACTGCTACCAGGTCAATCTGGCCCTGCGATTTTCGGCCCACGCTTCAGGCAATCCCTGGGTCGCCTATCAATACCTTCGCACCTACAACCCGGCACCGTTCAGCGCTTACCTGAATTACCCGGAAGTTCAGATACTGAGTTCTTCGCCGGAGCGATTCCTGAAAGTGGCTGATGGCAAGGTTGAAACCAAACCCATCAAGGGCACCCGCCCCCGGATTCAGGATGTCGTCGCCGATGCCAGGCAAGTGCTGGAACTTCAGGATAGCCTGAAGGATCGAGCCGAAAACCTGATGATTGTGGATTTATTACGCAACGACATCGGCAAGAACTGCCTGCCCGGCTCGGTCCATGTCCCTAAGCTGTTCGAGATTGAAAGCTACGCCACCGTACATCACATGGTCAGCACAGTGCGTGGCACCCTGTTGCCCGAACATAGCGCCCTGGACCTCATGCGTGGCTGTTTCCCCGGTGGTTCCATCACCGGCGCACCCAAAATCCGGGCAATGGAAATCATTGAGGAACTGGAACCCAACCGGCGAGGGCTTTACTGCGGCTCAATCAGCTATATCGGCTATGACGGCAACATGGATGGCAATATCGCAATCCGTACACTGGTGCATTCAAAGAACAGGGTTCGTTTCTGGGCTGGCGGCGGCATTGTGGCCGATTCCGATGTTGAGCTGGAATATCAGGAATGCCACTACAAGGCCGCCGCCCTTCTGCATTTGATCAATGAATTTCGTCAGCGTGATGCCAGCCCCTATGCTTTGGGTGGTTAAGCTCGGGGGTAGCTTCTGGGCGGCGGACAGTCTCCTGTCCTGGCTTGAGGTACTGGCGGAAGGACCTGTTGTCGTGGTGCCGGGCGGGGGAGTGTTCGCAGACGCGGTGCGGGAAGCCCAGCAACGCTGGAAATTTGATGATCAGCTGGCTCATACACTCGCGATATCGGCCATGCACCAATACGGGCTAATGCTTCAAGGCCTGTGCCCAAAACTCCAGACAGGCACACCAGCGAATTCACTGAAAACCGCGATCAAAAAGGGCAAATCCGTACTCTGGCTTCCCGACGCCGAACAGCTGGCGGAGCAGCGCATCAGGGCATCCTGGGATGTAACCTCTGACAGCCTGGCCGCATGGCTAGCCGAACAACTGGGTGCCCAACACCTTTTGCTGATTAAATCAGCGCATCCGCCGACGGGCTCGGTCTCGATCACGGAATTGATCAGGGCGGAGTGGGTCGATAAAGCTTTCCTTGAGATGACGGGGGGATGCCGCTACCAGATCTGGTTAAGTGGCCCTGAACAACACACCCAGTTCATGGCGGGTCTGGCAAAACCGCACGCTGTTTTCTCTCCGGCCTTATGCCGTTAGCCTAGTGATTTTCGGAACCAGGAAGCACCGCCATGTCCATCAGAGTCCGCTACTTTGCCAGTCTACGTGAAAAAATGGGGCGCACAGAAGAGCTGATTTCGCCAGAAGATCTCGCCACGGTGGACGATCTCTGGAGGGCAGTAAATGAGGGGCACCCGCTACCGGAAAACCTGCTTTGCGCCATCAATATGGAGTATGCCGATGCAGGTACAGCGGTTCACGACGGGGATGAAGTCGCTTTTTTTCCACCCGTCACCGGAGGTTGAAGTGTTGATAGCGCTGCGGGATCGTGCCTTTGACCCCTACGCCGAGATCTCCCGGTTTCAGTCAGAAATTTGGGGGCCGGCCGGGAAGTACGGAGCCACCAGTGTTTTTGTGGGGACAATGCGAGACTTCAACGAAGGCGATATCGTGCAAAACCTCTGGCTGGAGCATTATCCGGGCATGACAGAACGCGAATTGTCGCGGATCGTCGATGAGGCCGCTCAACGTTGGTCCTTTTTGGAGGCACTCGTAATCCATCGCGTAGGTGCCATTGAACCGTCAGAATGCATCGTCTTGATAGCCATTTGGTCAACCCACCGCTCTGCCGCCCTGGATGCCACCCGCCATATTTTGGAAGCACTGAAGCACCAAGCCCCGTTCTGGAAGAAAGAGACACTGGCTCAAGGTTACCGATGGGTGGAAAAAAATACTTCCGGTTAGCAGGGAAATCACCTTGCGCTATCATTTGCTGCGCCACTACCAGTTTGTCGACTCACAATTAGCTCACCAACCCTGGAGTTTTTATGCCCAATTCAGCCTACCAACTCCTGGAAATTGTCGGGACATCCCCGGTAAGCAGCGATGACGCCATCCGTAGCGGCATCGAAAAAGCCACCCTGATGCACCACGCACTGGACTGGTTTCAGGTCACTGAAACTCGCGGGCAGATCAGAGAGGGCAAGGTCACGCAGTTCCGGGTGATCATGAAGGTCAGCACGCGGCTGGATAGGCCGTAAAATCTCCCCATTTCAACCCTATTGATCGAGCAACAGCCCATGTTGAAACTAACTGCCAGAAACTGTTTTTTGCTGGCTTTTCTATTTTGTGCCGGCCTGATGCTGTCCGCCTTCTATTTTCAGTTTGTCGGCCACTTGGATCCCTGCCCGCTGTGTATCTCACAGCGCATCATGGTCGTGGCGGTCGGCCTGGTCATGCTGGTGGCGTTCCTGCACGCTCCGGCTGCTCCTCGGGGAATCCGGATTTACGCCATCACGGGGGGAATAGTCGCACTGACCGGTGCCAGCATATCCTTGCGTCATATCTGGATTCAGCATCTTCCGGCAGATGAAGTGCCTGCCTGCGGTCCGGGCCTCGCCTATATGTTCCAGTACTTTCCCCTATCCGACACACTGAAAGCGATGCTCACGGGCACTGGTGATTGCGCCAAAGTTGACTGGACACTGCTGGGTCTAAGCATGCCCTCATGGGTTCTGCTGTGCTTTCTGGGGCTTGCGGTCTTTTCCTTCTCCCAATATTGGAACACGGCAAAGCATTGTGACCGCTAAGATCGGGGGTTTCTTTGCTCTCCGGGCTGAATGCCTGACACCGATTTGACCGTGCATTTATGTTGAACCCCTGGCGTTCCGAATTTTCACTGATCCTTCTGGCGCTCTTGGTTGGCGTCTTCCTCGGAAAGCTTTTTCATTATCCGATCCTCATTCTGTGGATAACGGTACTGACCTATCTGGGCCATCATCTCCTCCATGCCAATCGCTTGATTGAATGGCTACGTGGCGGAAAAGCCAATGAGCTCCCGAAAGGCTCGGGCATCTGGGAGGAAATCTATTACCTGATATTTCGTTTGCGCCGCCGTAACAGACGACGCAAGAAGCAACTTATCCGGCTACTGGATCGATTTCGCACAGCGACAGCCGCCCTGCCGGATGCGACCGTGGTGTTGAGTGCGGGTGATCAAATCGATTGGTTCAACGACGCAGCGGGCAAATTACTCGGGCTGAGACGAAATGATATAGGACAGAAAATTGGCAATCTGCTCCGTTACCCTAAATTCGCTCACTATCTGCAGCACGAAAACTATGAGACTACGGTAGGAATCCCTTCGCCCGTTCACGAAAATATCCAGCTGGACATCCGCATAATCCCGTATGGCGACGATCTAAGGCTGCTGGTAGCCCAGGACGTCACTCAGTTACGGTTCATGGAACGTGTCCGGACCGACTTCGTCGCCAATGTTTCCCATGAGCTGAGAACTCCTCTTACCGTCATCCGGGGTTACGTCGAGTCGCTGGTCGATAATGCAGACAAGCTGCCAGAAAACTTTGGGCGGGCGCTTCAGCGTATGGAGGAGCAAACGCTGCGCATGCAGACGCTCATCGATGACCTGCTCACTCTTACCAGGCTGGAATCCGCCACCCATCAAATCACCCAACAACGGGTCGATGTGCCGTCGCTACTGACGGAAATTCATGAGGAAGCCCTTGATCTCGTTATGGAATCCAAGCCGAAGCTAGAGCTGAGCATTGAAACCGGCGCCGGTCTGCTGGGCGGTAGACAGGAATTGCGCAGTGCATTTACCAACCTGATTCACAACGCCCTCAAATACTGCGGGGATCGTGACACGGTTCTTGTACGTTGGCATGATGAGGCCGAGGGAGTACGGCTCGACGTATCCGATACGGGTCCGGGGATAGCCGCCGAATATCTTCCCCGTCTGACCGAACGCTTTTATCAAGTGGATCCTGGCAGAGGCACCGGCGGCACTGGATTGGGACTGGCTATCGTCAAGCATGTACTGGCAAGACACGGAGCAGAACTCAAGATCAGTAGCGCTATTGGAAAGGGCAGCACCTTCTCCTGTTGTTTTCCTGGTCACAGGGTTTACCGGCACGCAGGTATGACAGACGAAAGTGCCTGAACAAATCAGGCTCTACGCACTTTGGATGCACCAATGCCTTGCTATTTCAAGCACTAAAACAGAAATAATAAAAAATGTAGTTGCAAGGCCACACGGCAACAGCTAAGATTAACCGTGTTGCGAATTTCTCAACAAATGTTGTTTTAGGGCTAATGGGAGCTAACCATGTTTAAAAAAAATCTACTGGCTTTAAGCCTGGCAGGATTGGCGGGCATCACCGCCGCGAATGCCGATTCTCACTCTGCCGTGGATAGCAGCAGTACAGTCGCTGACGCTGCAGCAGTCCCCGCTGATGCTTCGACAGATTCTGCGGCTGCCTACGCTGCTCCGGTCGGCGCGGGTGAATTCACCGATGACCGTTGGTACGTGGCGCCTTTCGGCTCCTTCGTACAGCCGGGCGGTGACCGTAATGCAACCGGTGGCTGGGGCGGTGGTCTGGCGATTGGTAAGATCATCAACGAATATTTCAATGTGGAAGTAAGAGGCTTCTGGCAGAACTGGCGTAACGATGGTGTTGCCAACATCAGCCGGCCTCATCTCGAGGCACAGGCTAATCAAGGCTTCTCTGGTGGTGGCACCGATATGACTGGCGGCACCATCGATCTGCAATACTACTTCATGCGTGACACCTTCTCTCCCTATGCCGTTTTCGGTATTGGTGGTGCAAACAACAGCTGGCGTGGCAATAGCAGCGGCGTAGCAGATATGACCGGTGGCAGACGCAGCTTTGGTACACAGACTGCCTCCTTCATCTTTGAAGCGGGCGTTGGTGCGACCTATGAACTGGCCGACAACTTCCTGCTTCGCGGCGACGTTCGTTACCGTGGTGACACCGCTGCCGGTGACTACTACCAAAGAGCTAACCTGATGAATCTGACTGATGGCCGTTACGGAAACATCAGCAACACCTCTGTATTCAATGACCTCGTCGTCAACCTTGGCTTCGTCGTTCCTTTCGGTGACAAGCCGGGCGCTGCCGCTGCTCCTCTGGCCGCCGATGATTGCGCAACCCGCGACACGGACGCTGACGGCGTGAATGATTGCGACGACAAGTGCCCAGGCACGGCATCAGGCACCAAGGTTGATGACCAGGGCTGCCCGATCGTGATGGAACTGCGTGGTGTCAACTTCAAGTATGACTCTGCAGAACTGACCCCCGGTGCAAAGACCATCCTGGACGGCGTCACCGAACAGTTGGTTGCGTTCCCGGCCAAGAAAGACATCGAAGTCGCCGGTTATGCCAGCTACGAAGGGAAGAAGGGCAAGGAACAACACAACCTGAACCTTTCCCAGCGCCGTTCTGAGTCTGTTGCCGCCTACCTGCGCACCAAGGGTGTTACCAACAATCTGTACGCTAAAGGTTACGGTACTGAGTACCCGATTGCTGATAATGGCACCGAAGAGGGCCGTATCCGCAACCGTCGCGTAGAACTGCGCTGGATGGGTGACTGATCGCGATGTCAACGCCAAGGTAACTTAGTAGTTACCAAGCGAACCAGCAAACCCGCCTCATGGCGGGTTTGCTTTTTGTAGCGCACGCAGATCATGTGTCCCTCTTCTGCGGGGTACCCATCGCCTCATTCGGGTTAGAATCATCATTCCGCGCTTGGCGCACTAAAATTGGAATCTTAAATATGACAAGAAAAATCATACCCATAGTCGCACTCATTGGCGGAAGTGCGATGGCAATACCAGGTTTGGCTGATTTTCAACGCGGTTATGTTTCGATGATGGGCTCATCTACACTGGTTCCTTTTGTCAAGGCAGCGGCTGACAAAACCAAGGGAAAAGCGCCCTTGATTCAGGCTTCCGGCACCGGAGGCGGCATCAAGCTGTTCTGCGAAGGCACGGGAGCCGAATCGCCGGATATTGCCATTGCCTCGCGAGCGATGAAGACGAAGGAAAAAGACGAGTGCCAGAGAAACGGTGTTAGTCAAGTGCTGGAGCTGAAAATCGGCTATGACGCGGTCATTCTGGCCCAGTCCATAACAGCCGAACCCTGGACCTTGACGGATAAAGAAGCGCGGCTGGCCTTTGCCAAATGGCTCGCGGAGAGAAATGGGCAGATGGCACTCAACCCGAATAAAACCTGGAATGACATCAAGCAATCTCTCCCCGGAACTCCAATCGAATTGCTGGGCCCACCCAACACCTCAGCTACCCATGACGCTTTCATTGACCTTATTTCCGACCTGGAGTGCAAGGGTCCACCGTGGGTGCCTGCCGGTGCTCGTGAGCCGACAGCCGACATGCTTCGCAAATGTCGCAGCGTCCGCGAGGATAGCGTCTACAAGGAAGGGCGAGAAAACGATGATACCCACGTTGCTCGCATCGCAGACGCCACATCCCCCAAACTGGGCGTATTCGGCTACAAGATGATGAGAGACAACGCGACTAGGCTCCGTGCAATCCCGATCAACGGTGTGGAGCCGACTTATGCGAATATTTCCACCAAGGCCTATCTCGGAACCCGGCCACTTTTCCTGTACGTCAAATCCAACCATATTGGACGGACCCCGGGGCTTGTTGAATTCCTGGGCGAGATTACGAGCGAAAATGCCTGGGGCGACAACGGCTACCTGAAGACTGCGGGTCTGATTACAATGTCAGCCTCAGAGCGTGCCACTTATGCCGCCAAACTCAAGGAAGCAGGCGTATCGCCGTCTATCTCCAGCCCATCCAGCACCAGTACGTCTATAAAGAAGCAAGCTGGCCCCAGTAAGCCTAAGAAAAAGTAATCTGCTGGCGGAGGGGGGAGGTAACGCGCAGACTAGCTGCGTGAAATTGGTGCCGTATCCAAGCATTAAAGCCATCCCATTACACACAACTTCAACGCCGCCACGTAACATACTGACTTTTAAAGCAAGGCGTGGTGTGTATCATGAGCTGGGCGGCGGAAGAATTCAAAGGTATCGACCTGGGCGATCGGCGTCTCGACAAGCGGATGGTA
>SXQV01000248.1 GCA_005792805.1 Methylococcaceae bacterium
GGTCGAGCCGGAGGTATAAAGGATGAATAACGGATCTTCCGCGCCCATCGGTTCGGGCGGGCAATGGGTGTCAGCGGCGGCCATCTGATCGTGATACCAGAGGTCGCGGCCCTCCACCCAGTGGATTGCACCCTGGGTATTGCGAACGACGATTACCGAAGTGACCTCAGGACACCCCTTCAGCGCCTCATCCACGTTCTGTTTCAGCGGAACCCGCCGGCCACCGCGACGGCCCTCATCGGCACATACCACATGCCGGCAACCCGCATCGAGAATGCGGTCTTTCAGGGCTTCGGCAGAGAACCCGCCGAATACCAGCGAATGCACGGCGCCGATCCGCGCACCGGCCAGCATGGCGATGGCACCCTCGGGGATCATCGGCAAATAGAGACACACCCGATCACCGCGCTTGACGCCCTGGGCCTTGAGCACATTGGCAAATCGGCAGACTTGCCCGTGCAACTCACGGTAGGTGAGCTGGCGCTGCTCTCCCGGCTCGTCGCCTTCCCAGAGAATGGCAGCGCGATCACCGTGGGTGGCGAGATGCCGATCCAGGCAATTGACGCTGACATTCAGCTCGCCGCCCTGAAACCATTCGATCCTGGCCGTCCTGAAATCCCACTGGCCGACCTGATCCCAGCGTTTGTCCCAATGCAAAAAGTCCCCCGCCAAATCTCCCCAGAACCCGTCCGGATCACTGATCGAACGGGCGTACATCTCCCGGTAGCGCCCCGCGCCGATCAACGCCCCGGCTTCCGCCTCCGGCGCGACCGGATAGACCGGCTCGTGCCTCGGTGCCACCGGGCTGAAAGAACCGGCGGTCATGGTGATATGGCTGTCCAGCCCGGCGATCTTGAAAACTTTCTTCAGCAGGGGACTGACATTGATCATCCTGATCTGACCTTCGCCGACAATCCTGGCGGCCATGATGCAGAGACGCAGGAATGCCGAGGCTACGAAGGTCACCTCCTCCATGTCCAGCACCACCGCCTTGCCTGCCGCCGTGATTCGCGCAATCAGCGGCTCATGGATGTCCTGGCATTGCGTACTGTCCATGCGTCCGAGCAGCCGAATCACGAGGGTGGTGTCGTGTTCGACAATATCCATGAGCGAGGCGGGGAGGCGGGTGTCATTCATGCACAGGAGCTCCAAAAGAAATTCGGTAATGGCGGATTTTCACACACGGCCGCCATGGGTGTAACCGGGAAAGGGGGGATTCAACGCTGAAGCGCAACACCTGAGTTCGCCTGGCCAGTGGTCGGCTCCGCAAGGGACTCGGTGTAAAATTACCGCGCTTGGTCTACGCCGAACTGCTCGCCCATGACCATGCAGACCCCATCAACCCAACACTAACCTGGGGTGTTGCACTTCAGGCCTGAACTCGCCGGATGCTACTGGAGCAAAGCGCATGAGAATAATAAATAAAGAATCCATCTTATCCGAAAAAGCCATTCATCCAGCTAATGCAGCGCCTGCGCGATGGATAGGGGGGCAAACCATGGATATGGCGATGACTTTTAGCTGGGTGCCGTTTGCCTTGTTGGCCATGGCCAGTCTGGAAAGTCCCGGAACGCTGAAGACGCTGATGTTCTATGTCTTTCTCTTTTCATTTATGCATCAACCGCTCAGCCTGTTGCTTGTTTATGGCGACGGAGAGCGGTTCGCCATGCGCCGCAAGCTGTTTATCTGGAGCCCTCTGGTTTTTGGTATGGCTATTTTTGTTGCCTTGCAGGCAAGCCCTCTGGTATTGGCGCTCTTGGCCGGGGCATGGAACGTAGAGCACACCCTGATGCAGCGCTACGGCATCACGCGGATCTATGGACGCATGGCGGGGCAGAAGGACGGGGGGGTTGAATTGCTGATGCTGTTCTCGTGGCTGTTCATGGCCGCTGCATGGGCAGCGGCCGATCCGCTGACCATGGAGCGCGTCGCATCGCTGGGAATCCGGGGTGCAAACCGTTCAGCATTCGAATTATTCGCCGAGTGGCGGTCAACTGCGGAAATGCTTTTGGTGCCCCTATCTGCCGTAGTGCTTATCCTGAGTAGCAAATGGTTACAGGAAGAACGCCGTCGAACCAGGAATCCCGCAAAACATCTGTATGTGGCTTCGACTCTTGCGCTATTCGTAGTGATGATCCTGAATCCGATCATGGGATTTATTGGTTATGTCGGCGCTCATTCATTTGAATATTTTGTCATCGTTTTTCACGCCATCGAAAAAGGCTATGTGGAGCCCAGGAGAGTAGACAGTACCTTGGGTAAGGCGGCAAATGGCCCAATGGGGCGCGTTGGGCTGCTGGCCGGCTACATAATGTTTATCATCGTACTGATATATGTATTGGAGCACCATGCATCCTATCTGGTCTACTCGATGGTCTTCTTCACGCTTGGAGCGCTCCATTTCTTTTATGATGGAGTTATCTGGAAGCTAAGAAACCCGCAAGTGGCCCGCAGTGTCGGTGCCGTGAATTAAACCCGCCATAAGAATCGCCATACATGGTCACACACAAGACGAGCAAAACCTGGTGGGGACGGCGCTTCCTGGAAGTACTGGAATCTTTTACCGAAGCAGGACGGCTGGCGCGTGGCCGGCAGTACCTGGGCAACCATCGCGTCAGCCACTGGGAGGTTCGCGGCAGCCGGGTCGAGGCAACCATACGCGGAAAAATAAATCCTTATTACGGCATTCACGAAATTCCGGTCTATGACACCTGGCTGACATTCACACCGATCCCCCACGAGGCCTGGGATGAGGCGCTGACACTGATTGGCAGCCGGGCCGGTTATATTTCCAGACTGCTTTTCAACGAAATGCCGGATGAAATCGAACGCCCGCTCGCCGAGCTTGGGGTTCGACTCCTGCCAAAAAGTCAGGCGGACGTAGCCAGCGGTTGTTCCTGCCCGGATTACGAAAACCCCTGCAAACACGTCGCCGCACTGTATTTGCTGCTGGCTGGCCGCCTGGATCAGGATCCCTTCCTGCTGTTTGAACTGCGCGGCCTCTCCCGTGCCGAGTTGATTCAGCGGCTCAGGGCAACGCCGCTGGGCACCGCGTTAGCTTCGGCCCTCGATGAAGCGCCCCCAAAACCACAACCCGCCACCTCGTTCTTTACCCGGCCTGTGGTGCAGGACTTACCGGACGCCATCTCGGCACGCCAATTCTGGCGCGGCCAGCGCAAGCTCCCGGCCGGGGTGGAACCCCCGCCCCCTGCCGCCGTTTCCGGCATACTCATCCGCAAAGGAGGGGACTTTCCAGCGTTCTGGGACAAGGACGAATCCTTCGTCGAGGTCATGGATGCGTTTTACGAGCAGGTGCGGAAAAAAGGGAAGGATTGGCTATAAACGCCTGCAATTAACCGACAGCCATGAACACCGACGAAATTTTCAAACGACTCCGCATCGGTTTTGCCCTGGTCATGGGCTATCTCGCCGGCAAGGGTCTCGGCCAGCTCATGGGCCATCACCCTTCGGAATTTTTTGTGGCCGGCTTCGGACTGGGCGTCATTCTGACCCAGGCGGCTTTCTGGTGGCTGAACCGTCGCACCGGCCCACGCCGCCGCCAACCCTGA
>SXQV01000249.1 GCA_005792805.1 Methylococcaceae bacterium
ATTCTGATTGATGCGCGGCATGGGGTGCAGACACAGACACGCCGTCATAGCTACATCGTCTCGCTGCTGGGTATCCGCCATGTGGTAGTGGCAGTGAACAAGATGGATCTGGTGGATTTCAGCGAGGAGGTATTCGACACGATTCGTGCGGACTATCTCGCCTTCGCCGAAAAGTTGGCGATCAAGGATATCCGCTTCCTGCCCTTGTCCGCCCTAAAGGGTGACAACGTGGTCAATCCCAGTCCGGGCATGCCCTGGTTTACCGGGCAGCCGCTGATGGCCTTGCTGGACAGCATCGAGATTGCCGACCACCAGAACTTCGTCAATCCGCGTTTTCCGGTGCAATATGTGAACCGGCCCAACCTGAACTTTCGCGGTTACAGCGGTACGGTCGCGGCCGGGATTTTCCGCAAGGGCGATCCGGTCATGGCGCTGCCTTCACGCAAAACCAGTCGCATTGCGTCAATCGTGACCTATGACGGCGAGCTGGAGGCAGCCTTTCCACCGCAGGCAGTGACCCTCACGCTGGAAGACGAAATCGACGTCAGTCGCGGCGATATTCTGGTGCGTCCGGACGACCTGCCGTCACTGGAATCCCGGTTCATGGCGCACATTGTCTGGATGACCGAGGCGGCTTTGGTGCCGGGCCGGCAATACCTGATAAAGCAGAACACGCGCTCGGTGACCGGCTCGGTATCCCGCATCCGCTATCGTATCGACGTCAACACCCAGGCGCATCATCCAGCGACACAGCTACAGCTCAACGAGATTGGCCTGTGCGAGCTTACCCTCAGCGCTCCCATCGCCTTCGACCCCTACATCCTCTGCAAGGATACCGGTTCGTTCATCGTCATCGATAGACTGACCAACGTCACGATTGGGGCGGGAATGATCGTGGGCCTGTCAGATCAAGAGGAATCCAAAGGCCGGGTCACCCTGCAAGAGCGCGAAGTCCGCTTCGGACAGCAAGCCAGCGCTATCTGGCTAGGCCAGGAGCGGGTAGAACTGGCCTATGAAATGGAACGGCGTTTGTTCAATCTGGGTCATGCCGTGCTGGTGCTGGAAGACGCCAGCCTCGTGCCGCACACCGGCGTCATTACTCAGCAGATCACCCGGGCAGGCCTGATTTGCCTGTGTGCGCTGGATGATGACGGGGCAAGTCTCGACCCATCTATCATCCGGGTGCCAGCCGCACTCGATTCGGCAGAGGATCTGCTTGGCTGGTTGAGCCGTACGGGCATTCTTCTGACCTGAAACTAAGGCACCGTCCAATAATGCCGGTGCTGCTGACGCCAGCCCTGTGGTATCAGGAGACTGGGGTTAGCCCCGACATCGAGGCTAATGGCACCGCTTTCACCGGTACTCATGACGGCGACCCGGTGAGCCTCGTAACGGGCCAGCACAGAGGAATGGGGAAAGCCGAATCGATTCAGGTAACCCGAGGGTATCAGCGCCCACGTCGGGCTGACTCGTTCGACAAATCCCTCTGTCGATGAAGTCTTGCTACCGTGATGTGGCACGACCAGCACGTCGCTCCTCAGCCTGGATGCATCCCTTTCCAGCAACCGCCGCTCTCCCTCGGCTTCGATATCGCCGGTCAACAGCACACTGCCGCCCCTGGCGCTTACCTTAAGCACACAGGAACTGTCATTTTCCTTTCCTCCCGGGCCAACCGGGCCCAGCATTTCAAAGCTAACGCCATCCCACTCCCATTGCTGTCCGGCCATGCAGGCCGTGGCATGAGCCTCTTTGAAAAGCGCCGGCACGCTGGTGTAGAGTGCGCCCACGATCAAGCTGTCCAGCAGAGACCGGGCACCACCGATGTGATCGTTATCGCCATGGCTCACAATCAGGGCATCCAGTCGATCGATTCCACGCCCATGAAGATAGGGGCCGATCACCGCGCTGCCCATATCAAAGCTGTCACTAAGGCGGGCGCCGGTATCGAACACTAAAGTCTTGCTGTGTGTTTCTATCACGGCGGCAAGGCCCTGCCCCACATCGAGCAAGGTCAGGCGATACCCGCCGCTCTCCATCCGCTCGGGTTGATTAAAAACCGCCGGGAACAGCATCACCAGCCCCAGCCAACGGCCCGGTAGCCCCTGCGGTGCCAGCAGCAGCAGAATACCGGGCAAGGCAAAGACAATGCACCAGCCTGCCGGCTCAGCATGCGTCCATTGCGCATAGGGCAGCGCCGAGATCCATTCCAGCACGCGCCATGCACTTTGCATGATGAAGTCTGCCAGCCCCAATAAGCCCTGACCCACTGGCGGGATCACCGCAAGAAGCAACGTCCCCGTCAGGCAGAGCGGTATCAGCAGCGTCCCCAGAATCGGCACAGCGAGCAAGTTGGCAACCGGCGAAACCAGCGACACCTGACCAAAGAAAATCAGCAACAAAGGCGCCAGACCGATCGCCGTAATCCAGTTGATGCGCCAGATCAAGCGGTCGGGTCCACTGTGGCCCAGTCGTCCGGAAACCGTATAGCCGATCAGCGCCACCGCCCCAAATGACAGCCAGAATCCTGGTGCCAGCACGGCCAATGGATCCCATAGCAATACAGCGATCAATGCCAGCGCGAGAACATGAGAAGTACGGAGGGGCCGCCGGCAGAAAATGCCGCCCATCGCCACCGCGATCATGATCATGGCGCGCTGGGTTGGAATGGCGAAATCCGCCAGCGCCGAGTACAACGCTGCCGCCAGCAATCCGGCCCAGGCAGCCAGACTCGGCGGTGACCAGCGCATGACTCCCAGCCGGGCCGTTGCCCCGAGCGTCAACACGAAGACGAACCCAGCGATCAGACCGATATGAGAACCCGAGATCGCGATGAGATGCGCCGTGCCGGTTCTCCGCAGAACCTCCCACTGAGGTTGCGTAATGCCATCCTGCTCCCCCATGGTCAGGGCCTTCAACAGACCGGCAACGGGACTATCCCCGAGAGCCAAGCCCAAGCGGTCATAAAGGTGCTGTCGTGCGGACGGTATCAGGGCAGCCAGACTCGGCGAGGCTCCAGCAGATCGATTCTCCGGAGTATCGCGCACATAGCCCACCGCACGGATACCCTGTGCAAAGAGCCATTGCTCATAATCAAATCCCCCCGGATTCATCATGCCGCGCGGCTGCCGAAGACTGAGCCGCAGCCGCCAGGATTCGCCCGCTTTCACCGGCTGCACTCCGTCATACCAGCTAACCCGCACTATCCGGGGAACCCCCTGGTGCGCTGGCTCGATGACCTGTGTGACTCTAAAGTCGAAGCGCAAGCCTCGATCCATCGGGCTGGGAATGCCAATAACCCGGCCCTCGACCAGCACCTCCTGACGGCCGTCACGCTCCGGCAAAGCATCCGTCAGCCGTAATGCCCCGTAAACCCAGGCCCAGACGAACCCAAGCACTACGGCCATCAACATCACTTGGCGATGCCGCAAAAGCGGGAACAGCGCAATACCCAAAGGAATACCTGCCCACCCCGGAGGTAGCACCGGCAGCCGTTGGAGTATCAGCATCCCCATCGTCAGTCCCAGCGCAAAACGCATTACCGTGATGTCTGGGGGTCTGGACGAAGACTGGCCTGCCACCATCCTTCAATACAGATGACTTAAAGGGCGGGCAGGGAACAGCGGCCCGGCGTCAGAACCAGGTTGCGCGCGGGGGCACACCGGAGATGTGTCATCGGGAGATTGCGGCTCGCGGTGATTAAAAAGCCACGAGCCGCCCACAAGCCGGTAGGGAAAGACGGGCTTACCCGCTCAATGCTTATGCCCACACATTCCGGAACCACAACCGCCACCTTGAAACGCCGGAGCCGCGCAAGCGGGCTCGGCGTAACTGCTGCTACTGCGGCCATGAATGGCGGGAGCAGAAACCAGCTTCTTGACCTCCGCACCGCAGAGCGGACAGGACGGCGCCGAGTCGCTGATCTTGTGCATGGCGGTGAATGGATGGGAACAGGACTTACATTGGTAATCGTAGGTAGGCATGAATTAGCACCTTCTAGGAAAGGGGTTTACTTCAATGGGTCAATTCACTCAGAACGGCTTCAATACAGCCAGCAACACGATGCCGATCAGGAACAGCACAGGCACCTCATTCATCCAGCGATAATAAACGTGGCCACGCTGGTTGCGGTCGTTTTTGAAATCGAGCAGCCAGCGACCGCACTGGATATGGTAAAGCACCAAAAACGCCAGCAATGCGAACTTGGCATGGAGCCAGCCGCTGTGGCCATTACTGGCCCAGGCGTAGTCCGCCAGCATCCAGATGCCGAAGAGGAAGGTCAGGATCATCCCTGGCGTCGTAATACCCCAATACAGCTTCCGTTCCATCACTTTGAATCGTTCAAGGCTGATCGTGTCATTCGACATCGCATGATAAACAAATAGCCGGGGCAAATAGAACAGCCCGGCGAACCAGGTCACCATCGAAATCAGGTGGAAGGCTTTCAGCCACATCTTGGGAAGCTCCTTGTTCGCCGATGCCTCAGGCCGACATCAGCGCAGATAAAAGCCGGCGGGGTCAAGAACCCCGCCAGCCAAATGAAAAGCGGGGCAAGAATCAGTCTTCCAGCTGCTGAATCCCGTCGAGGAACCAGGTCGGCTGGCGGCTGTTTCGAGACCGCGTGAAATGCCAGACTTCACGCACCTGACTGGGTCTTGCATCACGCTCCTCGCGCATTAGCACATCGAAAAGAACCGTGACTTCCCTGTCGGAGCCAACATCACGCACTTCAAGCAACTCGACGTCCACCTTGAGCAGCTCAGTGCTGTTCTCGGCACCACCGCGCGCCAGAATCTGTTCCTGCAACTCGGCAAACACCTTGTCGGTGGTCAGACCACGCAATTCGGCCACATCGCCGTCATCCCAGGCTTTCTGCATCATCTCATAGGCGGCCCTGGCCCCGCTCAGGAAAGCCGGGGTGTCGAAGTCAGCCGGAACGGGAGCCGGGGCACCGGTGCCACCCGAAAAACCACCCTTACGCGAGAGAATGTCAGTATCAAAACCCGCACCACCACCTTCACCACCAGAATCGTGTGCATGGCGACCATAGACGGAGTCGGCCCCTCTAGCGTCCTCGCCGTAGTAACCGGCACCAGTCGGGGCAGCACGCTCGGCACTGTGCCGGCGGGCGGCGAAAAGTTTGAACAGCAGGAACGCCACACCCCCAAAAATGAGGATATCGAGGAAATTGATGTGTTCGAATCCCCCCCCCATAAAAAGGGCGCCCAGCAACCCACCCAGCGCAAGGCCGCCAAGAAAGCGACCGATACCACCACGTTGGGCCAGGTTATTCCGCATGGCCTGATTACGCTGTTGCGCAGCCGACATGGCTGGCTGCTGAGCAGGTGCGCCGGGCCGGTTCATGCCTGGATTCATCGGACTCGGCGAGCGCTGATACGGCATATTGTAGGAGGGACGGCTACCGAAAGACCGGCCCCCACCCATACGTGCGGCAAAGGCGTCGGAGACGCTGGCAGTCAATACCAACAAACCCATCAGGGCACTCAATACAAAACCAGTTCTTTTGTTCATCTAAATTAATCCTGCCGAATGAAGGACGCAGTACACGATGTATGTTTGATCGACCAAAAATCAAGCCAGTGCTGCAATGGAAAGCTGGGACATGCAACCGCCGCCCATAGTTCAGGGGCTGCGCCCCTCTGTTGAGGCGAAGCCAGCCACGAAGTCGCCCGCAGGCGACCGCTGACTATTCCCCTTTTACAGTCTGCCCACAAACTACTGTACCATTTTGCTGTCTTATCGCTCGCCCCTTATTTCATGGAGACTTCGCATGAACCAAACCGAAACTGTTATCAGCCGTCGCGCCCCCGGCCTCCTGGAGACTCACCGAGTTTTGCGCAACACTTACGCACTGCTGGCCATGACGCTGATTTTTAGCGCCGTCTGCGCCGGCGCAGCCATGATGCTGGAACTGCCCTACCCCGGTGTTCTGGTGACGCTGGCCGGCTATTTCGGCCTGCTTTACCTGGTCAATCGTTTCAACGATCGCGCCCTGGGTCTTTTGTTCCTGTTTGCACTAACCGGATTCATGGGCATGACCCTGGGTCCGATCCTCAATGGCTACATTGGCCGTTTCGCCAATGGGACGGAGCTGGTAGCCATGGCTCTGGGCGGTACCGGCCTGACTTTCCTCGGGCTTTCCGCTTACGCACTGATCAGCCGCAAGGATTTCAGCTTCATGGGCGGCATGCTCGGTGCCGGCATCCTGGTCGCTTTTCTGGCCGGACTCGCCGCAGTCTTCATCCCCGGCCTGACCGGACTCTCCATGGCCGTCTCGGTCATGTTCGTCCTGCTGATGTCCGGGATGATCCTTTTCCAGACCAGTGCCATCATTCATGGCGGCGAGACTAACTACATCAGCGCCACACTGACCCTGTTCGTCACCCTCTACAACCTGTTCACCAGTCTGCTCCAGCTCTTCGGCATCATCGAAGGCAAGGACTGAGCGTATTCCCCCTAGTCCGTTGCTCACAATGAGCAGCGGACTATTTCCCCATCCTTTCTGACGATTCGCCGGCAGTAGCGGACACGATTCTGGCAAGCCAATGGCAGACAAAAGGTCGTGCTATTCTTTCCGGCATGCCCTCCCCTGCCTAAATCATGCATCTCCCTGATTTTTCTCAAAACCGTGTCCTTGTCATTGGCGATTTGATGCTGGATCGCTACTGGCATGGCGGTACTTCCCGAATTTCCCCGGAGGCTCCGGTTCCCGTTGTCCGGGTCAATGAAATCGAAGAGCGGGCCGGCGGTGCCGGGAATGTTGCGCTGAATGTCGCCGCATTGGGCGGTCAGGTTAGCCTGCTGGGTTATCGGGGTGAAGATGAGTCTGGAATCAGTCTTCTTAAACTGCTTGAGAACGCCGGTATTGACTGTCAAATGGAGGTGCTGGGCCGCTTCCCGACGATTACGAAGCTTCGGGTGCTCAGCCGCCATCAGCAATTGATCCGGCTCGATTTTGAAGAAGACTTTCATCAAGTCGATCCGCAAACGCTGCAAAGCCTCTTCCAGCGGCGGTTGTCCGCAACCAGCATTGTGGTTCTATCCGATTATGGCAAAGGCACACTGAAGGGAATCCAGTCGCTGATTGCACAGGCCAAAGCCCAGCAAAAACCGGTTCTCGTCGATCCCAAAGGAACAGACTTCGATAAGTATCATGGAGCGACCTTGCTGACGCCCAATCGGGGCGAGTTTGAAGCGGTGTCCGGCCCCTGCCGGAGTGAGAGTGAACTGGTCGAACGTGGGCAGCTCATGCTGGCCAACCTGAACCTGGAAGCACTGCTCATCACCCGTGGCGAGCAAGGTATGACCCTGATCCAGAGAGAACACCCCCCCCTGCATTTGCCGACACACGCCAAAGAGGTCTATGACGTGACGGGTGCCGGCGATACCGTCATTGCCACTCTCGCGGCGGGCATGGCGGCAGACATGTCCATTACCGATGCCACACGGCTTGCCAATCTGGCAGCTGGGCTGGCAGTCGCCAAACTGGGCACCGCTACCATTTCCACAGCGGAGCTGACCCAGGCACTGCGGGGACATCGCACCCAGCAGCGCGGCGTCATCGCTATCGAAGCATTGATTCCTCTGCTGGATGGTCTCCGTGCTCAAGGCGAAAAAATTGTCGTGACCAACGGCTGTTTCGACATACTCCATCCTGGCCACATCGATTACCTGCAGCGCGCCCGTGAACTGGGAGACCGGCTGCTGGTGCTGGTGAATTCAGATGCTTCCGTGCAGCGCCTGAAAGGGCCGGAGCGCCCGATCAATCCCCTGCCCCATCGCATGACGCTGTTGGCAGCGCTGGAATGTGTGGACTGGGTCGTCTCCTTCGAGGAAGACACGCCGCGAGACATGATTGGACGCTTACTGCCCGATGTGCTGGTCAAGGGGGGGGACTACGCCGCTATCGAAACCATCGCGGGGCATGAACATGTCCTCGGGAATGGCGGAGAGGTAAAAATCCTTCCGTTTGTCGAGGGGCACTCCACCACGGGCCTCATCGAGAAAATCACCGGACTTCACCACCCCTTGACCGATGACACCGGCTCATCGCGCACTCAGTCACCTCAATAATCATGGCCGAACGCACCCGCAAGAAAACCGGCAACGTCGAAGCGCTGAAAATCCCACCGTATTCGATCACGGCGGAACAGTCGGTCATTGGCGCACTGATGCTGGACAAACAGGCCTGGGACAAGGTGGCCGACTTCCTCATAGAGGACGATTTCTACCGCCGGGACCATCAGCTGATTTACCGGGCCATCAAGATCCTGGCAGAGAAACAATCGCCGCTGGATGTGATCACGCTGTCGGAGACTCTTGAGCAGCTTGGCTGGCTGGAGGAATGTGGCGGCCTCGCCTACCTGGCCACCCTGGCCAAGGAAACCCCGAGTGCAGCGAACATCGTCGCCTATGCGGAAATCGTTCGCGAGAAGTCGGTGTTACGTCAACTGATCAGTTCCGGCTCGGACATCGCCGACCTGGCCTTCTACCCGCAGGGCCGCCAGACCATCGAGCTGATCGAGACTGCCGAGCAGAGGGTATTCCACATCGCCGACCAGTACCGGCGCAAAGGTACCGGCTTCAGCCCGATCAAACCGCTACTGGCCAAGGCCATCGACCGCATCGAGATGCTGTTCCAGAAGGAGGGACACATCACCGGTGCCAGCACCGGCTTCAACGATTTTGATGACCTGACCTCCGGCATGCAGCCGTCCGATCTGGTCATCGTGGCCGGTCGGCCGTCCATGGGTAAAACGACCTTTGCCATGAACATTGCCGAGCATGTCGCCATTAAGGAACAGGTGCCGGTCGCCGTATTCAGCATGGAAATGCCTGGAGAACAACTGGCCATGCGCATGATTTCGTCGCTGGGCCGTATCGACCAGCACCGGGTCCGCACCGGCAAGCTGGAAGATGATGAATGGCCGCGAATGACCTCGGCCATCAACATTCTGGCCGAAACCAAGCTCTATATCGACGATACGCCAGCGATGACGCCGACCGAGGTGCGCGCCCGATGCCGCCGTCTGGCGCGGGAAAATGACGGCAAGCTGGGGTTGATTGTGCTCGATTACCTTCAGCTGATGCAGTCGCCCGGCTCGGAAAGCCGTGTCAACGAAATCTCCGACATTTCCCGGTCATTGAAAGCGCTCGCCAAGGAACTGAACGTGCCAGTCATCGCGCTTTCACAGCTTAATCGCAGCCTGGAGCAACGCCCCAACAAACGGCCGATCATGTCCGATTTGCGTGACTCCGGCGCGATCGAGCAGGACGCCGATGTCATCG
>SXQV01000032.1 GCA_005792805.1 Methylococcaceae bacterium
CATTTCAAAATTGTGCAAACAGATTGATGCGTTCATCGCACTGCATAAGGACTGCAAGGAAAACGGAGAACACCAGTGAGCGAAACCCTCGACACCAAAGGCGCTGCCGAGCTGCTGCACGTATCCATCCAGCTGACCCAGCGCCTAGCCAGCCGTGGCGAAATCCCCGCCGTACAGCTGGGCAAATCTTTTCTCTTTCTTAAGAGCGACCTCATTCAATGGTTAACCGAACGCGCCAGGAACGAACAACGCCAGCGCCAGGAGCAAGTCGAACTTGCCGACATCATGCCCCGCCCCATCCGACCGCGCGGCAGGCCCCGTAAGCAGATGGTAAACTGACCGCCCAGTGACCGACCCAGCGCGTGGTTTTTATGCGGTCAAGGCTCTGGGAGCCCTATAGAACATAGGTTCCGAGTAGCTTGCAAATCCATCCAGGCCAGTTCGACTCTGGCACGCGCCTCAATAAAATCAGTCACTTAAGAAATCCTGTTCCTTCAAGGAAGCCTTGGCGAATCTCATGTCGAGGTCCGGCCGATGTGCCGAAAAAGCCATTTCCGCGACTCTTCCGCGATTCCCATGGCAAAAACAAGCGGTGTTACATACAACCAGACCTCTTGTTGCAGTGGCGCGGTACCGAACAATGCGTTCCCCGTGGACGTGTAGGTAATCCACAAAATCAGCGCAAACTCGATTGCCACCCCCCAGAGCAACAAGGGATTAGCACGCAAACCCAAGTAAAACGCTGACTGTCGCGGATGCCGGCATAGAAAGAGATTGATCACCTGACTCAGGACAATGGCCGCCAGACAAGCCGTGGTCGCCTGCAAATACAGTGGATCGTTCCGCCCCAGCCTTTCGCCGTAATGCCAGCCGGACCCATTGAGCACGAAGAAGAACGCTGCCAGCGAAATGGCGGCCTCCATCATTCCCAGCCATAGATAGGCGCGCACCAATAGCGGCCAGTGCAGTAATCGTTCAGTGCGGGGACGCGGGGACTGCTGCATCAGGCCAGGATGAGGCGCTTCTGCCCCAAGACCCAAAGCGGGCAGCATGTCGGTACCCAAATCAACGGCGAGAATCTGGATTATTGTCAGGGGCAACGGAATTTTCAATAAGACAAAAGCCAGGTAGGGAATCAACTCGGGGATATTCGAAGTCAGGATATAGGTAAGAAATTTCCGAAGATTTTCGAACACGGCGCGACCTTCCTCGACAGCGCTGACAATACTGGCAAAATTGTCGTCGAGCAGGATCATGTCGGCGGCTTCCTTGGCCACATCGGTGCCGGTGATGCCCATGGCAATCCCGATATCGGCGGCTTTGAGGGCGGGCGCATCGTTCACCCCATCGCCCGTTACCGCGACAATTTCACCCTTGCGCTGTAGCGCCTGAACAATAAGCATTTTCTGCTCTGCCGTAACGCGCGCGAAGAGAATCTCCGGAGCATCCAAAGCCAGCTGCAACTGCGTCTTGGTCATTTTCGGCAAGCTATCGCCACGCAGTACCACCGGCGCTGCGCCACACACCAAACCGATTTCACGGGCAATAGCCACCGCCGTAGCCGGGTGATCGCCGGTAACCATGACGACTCGAATGCCCGCAGACCGGCAGCTCGCAATTGCCGCCGCCACTTCTGGCCGTGGAGGGTCTTCCAGACCGACCAGTCCGCACAGCGTCATGCGCTCTTCCACGGCGTCTTCACCCGGCACCAATGGCCGGTAGGCAAACGCGAGCACGCGCAGTCCAGCCCGAGCCATCTCGTCCTGCCCCGCCAGCAACCGTGTCTTTGCCATGGAGGTCAAAGGCTGTACCTGTCCTTCGTGCTGGAGCGAATCACACACCGTCAGCAGCGATTCCAGTGCCCCTTTGCAATAAAGGCGGCGCGAACCGGCATCCTCACAAACCACCGACATCCGCTTCCGCTCGCTATCAAACGGGATTTCGGCCACTCGTCTGGACTGATCCGGTATCAAGCCATTTGTTTGCGCCAGTTCTACCAGCGCAATTTCCATGGGATCACCAAGCCGTTCCTGCCGGCCATCCCGCATACCGATGTGCACGTCATGGCAAACAGCCGCAATGCGCAGGATCGCATCAATCTTCGCGGCCTCCAGCGGGACAGCAGGGGTTTCCTCAACCATCAGAAAAACATCGTTCACGAAAATCCGCCTAACCCTCCTGAGGTTCTGGGTTAGCGTCCCGGTCTTGTCTGAGCAGATCACCGTGGTCGAGCCTAAGGTTTCGACGGCGGGCAAATGCCGAACGAGCGCGTTGCGCCGCGCCATTCGCTGAGTGGCCATCGCCAGCGACAGCGTGACCGTCGGCAGCAAGCCCTCAGGAACATTAGCCACGATGATGCCGATGGCAAACATCAAATTACCCCAGAACGGCATGCCCACAGCCTGACCGATCATGAAGAAACACAGGCCCAACACACCCGCCAGCACAGCAACCATGCGCGACAGACGGGCTATCTCCACCTGGAGGGGGGAGGGTATTTCCTCGGCCGTTTGAGTCAGATGAGCGATTTTGCCGAATTCGGTGTGCATCCCGGTGGCATACACCACGCCCCGCGCCTGCCCCGAAACGACCGTGGTACCCGCCAGCACGAGGTTTTTAGCGGTCAGCGGCGTGTCATTCTGGTCCGGCTCGGCGGTACGTGCTTTCGGCAGGGACTCACCACTGATCGTGGCTGTATTTACCCGGAAGCCAAAAGCCTCAATCAGCCGAATATCGGCCGGCACTTTGTCGCCTTCACCCAGCAGGATGACATCGCCAGGAACCAGCCATTCCACACCCAAACGCCTGACACCACCTTCCCGTAACACCTTGATTTCCTGTGGCAACAATCGACGCAGCGCGTCCAGCGCCCGTTCAGCCCGGAATTCCTGCCAAAACGAGAAAACGCCGTTAATGACAATGACGCCAATAATGGCCAAACCCAGTTCCCGCATACCCTGGTCAGGCTCCAGATGTGCGGCGAAAAACGCGAGACCCGCCGCGACCCAAAGAATCACCGCAAAGAAATGCGTGAACTCACGTGCAAAACGCCGCCATAAAGGGGTAGTCCGCACCTCCTGAATCCGGTTGAAACCAAACTCCTCTCGACGGCGTTCAGCTTCAGTTTCGCTGAGCCCGAGCAGTGAGCCATAAAGACTGCTGAGCGCCTCACTGGCGGTCAGGCTGGCGATATGAGCAGTGTTCAGCGACGAATGGCCAAAGGCCAGGGGTCGCGTCGGCAAAGGGTGCTGACGACCAGTTAGACGCTTCTGTTCATACGGCATCAGATAGGCTCCGGTGTGTGGCTGGCAGAACATAGGGTGGCCCCTGCAAAACATGATGCCCAGCCCCGCCCTGGCCTCTGACTGTAGGCGCTTCGGAAATCTGCTTCAAGGGGTGCAAAAGACAGCATCACTCGCGTGCCGCCAGGCACTGGCCCTCTGATGAAAGGGGATTTTCATAAAGTTGAAGCCTCTGCCGTGTCGGTGTAGGGTGCATTCCCTTTGCACCCACTCTTGCCTTGGCACCATGAAGGAAACCATCAACGCCCTCTACGTCCCTCTTTTGAGACCGGACACCGCAATGCCACCCCCGATTCGGAGCGAGCGCCTCCAGAATGAGGCAGAGGGGGTGATCGATCCGGGCACATTCCAGTCCATCGAGATCGACAGACTCTTCGACAGCACCAACCATGCCGGCACACAGATCGGCCAGGCGGTTCTGTTCCGCTCCCTGAAGCAGCCAATAGCGGATATCCGCGTACTGCAAAGCAAGCAAGAGGCGATCAGGGAGATCGAATCCAGCCCCGCCTTACGGCAGCAGCTGGAAGGCATCGTGAATCGTGCCAAGCACAAGGAGCAGGATTTTTATGAACTGCTTTTCGGCACGTTCATGGGCATGTTCAGTTCAAAAGCCCACGCACTGGAACTGGAGGGCTACGGCTACACGCCCTACATTAACGGCACGCAGTTCATGCTTGAACTGGTCGAAGGGGCCGCTCAGATAGCCGCCCCGCATAGCGGCTATCTGAGCGCCATACTGGAAAACATCACCGACCTGTCCGGGTCCCGGGCTTACAAGCTGGCCAAAGGCCCTGCCTATCGCACAGAGAAAGGCATCGTCACCCGCGAGGAAAAAGGCGTGTTCACCCCGGCCATCCGGTTTCGGCCCACGCTATTCAAACCGGTAGGGCTCACCCTGTTCGTCACCGCCCTGTTGCTGGCGCTGGAATTCGTCCCGCTGCTGCTGGATATCGTGGCCTCCGTGGCCTCGGCCTTCTGGCTGTTCCTGCTGCCCGCCGGTTTCCTCTATATCCCGATAGTCGGTGGATTTGACCGCGATGGCTGCATCTATCCGCTCAGGGAGATTTTCAAGAAATCGCCGGAAGTTCAGCGCGCCCTGGATGCGTTGGGCCAACTCGACGAACTCATGAGTCTGATCCGCTACCGGGAAGCCTTTGGACATCCCATGTGCCTGCCCACCCTGGTCAATCAATCTGAACACCGCCTGCAAGTCACGGATGTTCGCAATCCCATTCTGGCCAAAGGGAATCCCGACTATGTAGGCAATGCCATTGACTTGAGGCAATCCAGGCTCACGCTGGTCACTGGCCCCAATAGCGGCGGCAAGACGGCGTTCTGCAAGACCCTGGCGCAAACCCAGCTACTCGGGCAGATCGGGGGTTATGTCCCGGCCGCCACCGCAGAAATGACAGTGGCCGACCGAATCTACTATCAGGTTCCCGAAATCAGCCACCTGAGTGATGGTGAAGGGCGTTTCGGCACCGAGCTACGGCGGACCAAAGCCATTTTTCTGGCTACCGGCCCACGAAGCCTGGTGATTATGGACGAACTGTCCGAGGGCACCACGCATGAAGAAAAAATCGAAATTTCCATGAGCATCCTCGACGGCTTTTACCAGAAGGGCAACAGCACGATCCTGATTACCCACAACCACGAGCTGGTCGACCGCTACAGGAAAAAGGGCATCGGCCTGGCCCGTCAGGTCGAGTTCAAGAATGATCAGCCGACCTATCGCGTCATCGACGGCATTTCCCGCGTCAGCCATGCAGACCGGGTGGCCCGTAAGATAGGTTTCGCCAAGGAGGATATCGCCCGGTATCTCTCCGATGAAAAGAAGCAATGAACCCGCCCCTGAGGGAGTCTCCGATACCTGACAGGTCTTCGAGACCTGTCAGGCCGGGTCAGCAACGACGCCCTGACGGCATCAAATGCCGATATTGCTCAGCGTCACCATCAACTCGTTGATGATCCCGGTGGCTGTCGGGTGCTCCACCTCGAACTGCGTCAGCGCCGTTTTCATGTCAGCAACCAGATGCAGCGACTGCCCTTCCCCGGTCGCCTCCAAACGATTTTCGAGCTTGGTCAGCAGAGACTCCAGCTTGTCCTTCAGTTCCGGGTGACTGCCCTCCATTTTCTCGACTTCCGCGCGCAGTGTGAAAAGCGCTTCGGTGATTTCTTTTTCCGCCATGATGTTGTCCTCGGGTAGGGGTGATTCGGAGCCTAGATGGCCGACAGGCGTTTCCGCAAGAATTCCGGCGTTGCAAAGGCAGACTGGTGGATATCCACGCTGTAGTAAGCGGTTTCAAAAGGCCGGGCTTCCGCCGCCGCCTCCCTGAAGCCGGAAATCGCCGACTTGCTGGCCATGGTGCCACTCCACCAGCCGGAGGGATAGATGCACTGCGGAAAGAAAAAGCTGCGGGTATCGGCAAACCCCGAACTGCGCATCGTCTGGTGCATCGCCTCGATCAGTTCAGCGTGGAACAGCGGGGACTCACTCTGCTGAACCAGAATACCGTCAGGGCCGAGGCAACGAAAACATTCACGATAGAACGCCGCGTTAAAAAGACCTTCCGCCGGGCCAACCGGATCGGTGCTGTCGACGATAATGACATCCACACTCCCCGCCGCCGCCTCCTTGACCCATTGAATGCCATCGATAAACAGCAGCTGGGCGCGAGGATCATGATTGGAGGTGCAGAGGCCGGGAAAATACTCCTCGGCCAGGCGTGTCACCCGCTCATCAATTTCGATCTGGACCGCCTCCTTGACTTCCGGGTGGCGCAAAACCTCTTTCAAACTGCCGCAGTCGCCACCGCCAATCACCCAGACCCGCTGAGGATTGGGGTGCGTATACAGCACCGGGTGCGTCATCATTTCGTGATAAAGAAAATTGTCCCGGTCCGAAACCATGGTGCAGCCATCGATAATCATCAACTTGCCGAACCACTCGGTATCGAAAATTTCGATCTTCTGAAAAGGCGTCTGCTCCTCATGCAATTTGGCCTTCACCTTCAGCGAGAAGGCGCTGCCATGCTTGGGATAGACCTCGGTAAACCAGCCGGGTGCGTCAATCATCAGAAATCCTCAAATGGAAATGAGCGCCGATTTTCCACATAATTGCCAGCCTTATCAAAGGAATTAATTATGACAGCGAGCTGGAACTCCGAACTCTCCCGGGATATTTACGCCATCGAGCACTGGGGCGAAGGCTACTTCGACATTCATCCCGGCGGTCATGTGGTGGTTCGTCCTGCCCGTGACCCTGAAAAAGGCTCGGTCGACCTGGTGGAAGTGGTTCAGTCGGTGCGTCAGGAAGGGCTGTCCCTGCCAGTCCTGATCCGCTTTACCGACATCCTGCACCACCGTGTTGCCCGACTCAGTGAAGCATTCGTTGCCGCCCGGAGAGATCTGGATTACCAGGGCCGCTACACCCCGGTTTATCCCATCAAGGTCAATCAGCAGCGCGCCGTGGTCGACGGCATCCTTCACAATGGTCAAAACCCGGTGGGTCTGGAGGCAGGCAGCAAATCAGAATTGCTCGCCATTCTGGCACTCTCAAATGCCGGACTGGTCATCTGCAATGGCTACAAGGACCGCTCCTACATCCGTCTGGCCCTGATTGGGCGTCGCCTCGGCCTCAATGTCTTCATCGTCATTGAAAAACTATCCGAGCTGGATGCCGTCATTGAGGAAGCCGCCGCTCTCGGCATCGAGCCCCAGCTAGGGGTGCGGGTCAGGCTCTCCAGCATCAGCGCTGGCAAATGGCAAAACAGCGGCGGCGAAAAATCGAAGTTCGGACTGCACTCGGGTGAGATACTCAGGCTGGTAAGCCGCCTGCGCGAAGCGGGCTCGCTCGACTGGCTCAAGCTCATGCACTTCCACATGGGTTCCCAGATCGCCGACATCGGCGACGTGAAAACCGCCTTGCGTGAGGCAGGCAGGTATTACGCCGAACTCCATGGCCTCGGCGTCAACATCCAGGTGGCCGACGCCGGCGGTGGCCTCGGCGTCGATTACGAAGGAACGCGCTCGACCAGTGACTGCTCCATCAATTACAGCATCGGCGAATACGCCCACAGCATCGTCCGCGCCTTCAGCGAAATCTGCGCGGAATACGCCCTGCCCCATCCCGATCTCGTCACCGAATCCGGTCGAGCCATGAGCGCACACCACGCCGTGCTCATCACCCACATCACCGACATCGAAAGCGTACCGGAAGAAACCGCAGCGCCCATCGCCGCCGAAGCCAAGCCACTACAGGATCTTGCCGACTGCCTGCAACGCCTGGAAACGGAATCCGTGCTGGGGGTTTATCACGATGCGCAGTTTGATCTCGCCGAGGCCCGCGCCATGTTCGTCCAGGGCAAGCTGGGACTGCCAGAACTGGCCGAGGCCGAACGCATGAATGCCGCCGTCTGTCATGGCGTCCAGCGCCGGCTCGACATCCGTCTGCGCGCACACCGGGAACTGCTGGACGAGCTGAATGAACGGCTCGCAGATAAGGTCTTCTGCAATTTCTCACTGTTCCAGTCCATGCCGGATGCCTGGGCGATTGGCCAGGTTTTCCCGGTCATGCCGTTGCAGCGGCTGAATGAAGAGCCCACCCGGCGCGGCGTCATTCAGGATTTGACCTGCGATTCCGACGGGCGCATCGACGCCTATATCGATCATCAGAGCCTGGAGACGACCCTGCGGCTGCATGCCACCGCCCCTGGCGAAAGCTATCTGATCGGCGTTTTCCTGGTCGGCGCCTATCAGGAAATTCTGGGCGACATGCACAATCTGTTCGGCGACACCCACTCGGTCAATGTCGTGCTGGATGGTCACGGCGGCTACCAGCTGGTTGACCCCATGCACGGCGACGGCGCCGATGACATGCTGCGTTATGTCCACATCAACCCCGAGGAACTGGAACGCGCCTACCGCAAGAAACTCATCGAAGCGCAATTACCGCCGGATCGCCGCAAGCTGTTTGAAAGCGAACTGATGGCAGGACTGGTCGCCTACACCTATCTGGAAGAATGAGCGCCCCATGAAAGCCAGCGGCAGCCCGCCGTCACTGCAAGCAGGGTTCATCGGCCTCGGTGCCATGGGCGAATGGATGGCCAGACATCTGGCCAATCGGGGTTTCCTCACCACCGTCTGGAACCGGACGGCGCAAAAATCCGCCGATCTGGCCCGGGAGCTGAACCTCATCCAGTCCGCTTCCCCGTCCGCGCTGGCAGAGCGGGTCGACGTCATCTGCCTTTGCGTCTCCGCCGACAGCGACGTGCTCGACCTGGTGCAGGCAATCCGGCCAACCCTCCGGCCCGGCCAGATCGTCATCGACTTCTCCACGGTAAGCCGCGAAACCGCACTGGCAGCGGCCCGACTGATTCGCGCCAGCGGAGCAGACTTTCTCGACACGCCGGTGACTGGCGGCGTGGAAGGCGCACGCCACGCCACACTCGCCATCATGGCCGGTGGCGAAGCCGCCACGCTGGAGCGCATCCAGCCGCTGCTTGAGGCCGTGGGCTCCCGCCTTATTCACATGGGCGGCGTCGGCATGGGCCAGTCGGCCAAGGCGGTCAATCAAGTCCTGTGCGCGGGCATCAATCAGGCCGTAACCGAAGCGCTCGCCTTCGGTGAACATCTTGGTCTGGACATGGACAAGCTGATTGAAGGGATTTCCGGCGGAGCAGCGGGCAACTGGTTCCTGGATAAACGCGGCGCCACCATGACCCAAGGCCTATTCAAACCCGGATTCAAACTCCGGCTGCATCACAAGGACCTCGGAATCTGCCAGTCCATGGCCCGTCAACTGAACATCGAGCTACCCCTCACCGACACCACCGAACAGCATTACCGGGCGCTCATGGCCGCCGGTCATGGCGACGAAGACATTTCCTCGCTTTACCGCCTCAAGAGGCCCGCCGCGTGACGGCCCCCGCCCGGCTGCTCATTGAAGACGCGGCGGATCAGCGGACACTCAGGCTCGAAGGGGAATGGCGGGTAAGCCGTGGCATCCCCAGCGCCGATACGGTCATCGGCCAGCTAAACCGCGAAAGCCCCCTGAAGACACTCCACTTCGACTGCACCGCCCTGACCCGCTGGGACAGTCTGCTGCTGACCTTCCTCAACAAGTTGATTCATCACGCGGAAACGCAAGGCATCCGCGTCGATTGCCGTGGCTTGCCCGAAGGCGTGCGCGGCCTGCTCGCCCTCGCAAATGCCGTACCAGAACGGCAGGATGCCAGCCGGACCAAGCCCGCCGAAGGATGGCTGGAAACGGCCGGACGCCACACCCTGGGATTCGTTAACGACTTCAACGGCCTGACCGGCTTCATCGGCGAAACCTGCATCGCCTTTGGCCGCCTGCTGACCGGACAAGCCCGAATGCGGATCAGCGATTTCTGGGCTCTCATCCAGGAATGCGGCCCCAACGCCCTGCCCATCATCGGCCTGATTGCCGTCTTGGTCGGCATGATTCTGGCGTTTGTCGGTGCCGTTCAGCTCAAACTGTTCGGCGCCCAAATCTTCATTGCCGATCTGGTCGGCCTGGGCATGGCCCGAGAAATGGGCGCGATGATGACCGCCATTCTGATGGCTGGCAGAACCGGTGCCGCCTTTGCCGCCGAGCTCGGTTCCATGACCGTGAATGACGAGATCGATGCCCTGAAAACCTCGGGCTTCTCCCCCATGGAATTCCTGGTACTGCCCCGCATCCTGGCGCTGTTCCTTAGCGTCCCCCTGCTCACCATCTATGCCGACATGCTCGGCATGTTCGGCGGTGCGCTGGTCGCCGCCGGACTTTTCGATATTTCCTTTGACGAATACCTCACCCAAATCCAGAACCGTTTGCGGCTGGTGGATTTTGAAGTAGGCATCGGCAAAAGCGCCGTGTTTGGCATTCTCGTCGCGGTGGCCGGCTGCATGCGCGGGCTGCAATGCCAGCGCAATGCCACCTCCGTCGGCCTTGCCACCACCTCCGCTGTCGTCACCGGCATCGTCTTCGTGGTCATCTCCGATGCCGTCATGACCCTGATCGTGACGACCCTGAATGTTTTCAAGCGCTGAAGCGGGTTCCGCGTCTGCGGTGCCCGTTCAGCGGCCAGCGGGCCGCTGAACAAGGAACATCAAAACGTTCCGGTCTCGCCGCTGCGCGGCTGACCTTTTGTTTTTCAGCGCGGGGGGATGTGATCGTAGCAGTAGTCCTGCAATTTCTGACCACGCGGATCATCGCCGAAGGTACAAAACAGGCTGTTGAGAACAGCGGAGCTATCGGTGCAGTTGACCATGATGCCTGCTGTGTTGACACAGGTCGCCTTTGAGCCTGTAGCAAAGACGTTGCCGCCGAGGAAGTAGTCAAAGTATCTTTTCCGATATTCGGAGTGATTACATCCGCCATTGACCATGCGGGTCACAATCGCAATCTCGTGGCATACCGCACCGTCTGATGCCAGAACCTGATGTATCGTGGGGTAACCAGTGCCATTGATACGATAATTCCAGTACCAGAATGCGCCCTCGAAGCCGAGCTGGCCGTCCACCAGAAACCGGTCAATGAAGTTCTGTAAATTCGCGCTATCCTGCCGGGGGTCGGCGAGGTGGTTCTGGTACCAGCCGAAGAAGCCCATCATGGAGCCGCCGGTGAGCTGCAAGGCACCCATGCCGACCCAGTAACCGGGTTGCACGGCATCGGTCAGCTTCTTCCATGTGTAACCCGCCGGCGGCGGCGCGCTCTCAGCCCAGGCTCGGGTTACAGCGCCGGGGCCGTCCAGCATTACCTTGTTTCCACTCACGGTTCCGTCCCCATTTATCGTGCCGTTGTCGATGTAATATTTTGTATAGGTGTTGCCGCTCGCATCTCCGGCGACGACCATCAGGCTGGCGTCAGCATAATACGCAGTCTTGCAGTCGAAATTTTCACAGGGCTTGCCATCGGCGGTCTGTAACGAATCGACTTCATAGCGGAAATAGGCACCATCGGACGTGTATGAGATTCCGGAGGTGGTTTCCTGGGCGGCGGTTGCGAGGAAACTGGCCAGCTCCTGCTTGCGTTCGTCGGCGGTTCCACTGCAACTGATCGAAAAGAAATCGGGCTCCTTCGCTTTCACGGCGGCATACGCCGCCATGAAGTGGTCGTAAGAGAAATAGGTACCCTGCTCGGTCTGGCAGAACTTCGTGCAGTAATCCCGCTGCAAGCCATTCGCCTTACCAACGGAACAGCTTCGACAGAAGCCGTCGGCGCTCTTGGTGCTGCTGAAGATCAGATCGTCATAAACCTCTTTTGCCGTCAGCCTGGGGGCTTTGGCTTGACCTACGCAGGAGAACACCTCCTCCGGGCCGCAAGGCTTGCGGCAATCAACCGCTCCGGCCGCCAGGCTGGAGAAGACGGCGGCGATGACGCCGCTCCAAATCAGTTTAAGTATCATGGTCGTATTCTCCGTGAGTTAGCGGTAGATCCACAGTTTTGCCACGTTGAGGGCATCGCCGCCGATGGTATAGATGGTGGCACCATTCTCGCTGACGCCAAGCGCGTTAACGTAGGCGCTCTTCTTCAGCCGCAGGCTGGTCCATTTGCCCGTCTTGGGCGCATAGCGCCAGACCTGGCCCTGCAAATTGCCATCGATGCCACCGGCGTAGATCCGGCCCTGGGCATCTGTCGCCAGAGCCTTGACCTGCTCTGCGTCAAGGCCGGTGTCCGTGAGCGCACCGTCGCTGCTGTATCTCCAGACCCGGCCGTCGTCATTGGCATCGGTAGCGGCGAGATAGATCACGCCGTTGCCGTCGCTGGTGATGGCGGTAATTTCAGCAAGATAGGCGGGCAGATCGATGGCCCTGAACTGGGAGCTGCTGTAATGCCAGAAGCCGGGGCGGCCGGCAACCGTTGGCGGTGCCGTGTCGGCGTAAAGACCGGCGACATGAATACCGGCGTAAGGATCGGCGGCCAGCGTGTTGAACCCCTTGGCCTCGTAGAGAAAGGAGCCAAACCGCGTCGTGCCATAAAACCCTCCCAGTACGCCGACTTCGGGCCAAACGGCTGGAACCTGAAGCTGATGGATACCGGCATAGAGCAGCGCATTGCCAGCAGACAGCAGGGCAGAGTAAACACTGGCGTTGCCAACGCCGCGCAGCGCCCAGGTCATGGCGGCAGGATCGTATGCCATAACCTCACTACTCCAGTCATAGGTCACGCCCTGCATGGTCGCATTGATGTAGCCGCGCTGGTCGGCCGCAATCGCGTTGACCGTGCCCACCGAGGTTTCCGGATCGAAAATGCGGGTCCAGCGGGAATGCTGGTAGCGCCAGACGCCGGGTGCCAGATCGGTGCCCGCTCCGCCCACATAGACGCCGGTGGGTGATCGGGCAAGGGTCCAGGCCGAGAAGCAGTCCGGGATTTTTAATGTTCGCCAGCTCTTGGTGGCGGCGGTCGAGATCGGTACATACAGGGCGACGGCAAGGGCAACCGGCCAGAGCAAGGCCTGTTGCTGCTTTATTGATGGTTTCATGCGATATCTCCAGTGACGCTGTTATTTTTCGAAAGCCGGTGGAGTCTCCCCGTCCCGGCAGCGAATCATGGTGACATCTTTGCCATCGGCAGCCCGCCCCCATCCCGCGTCGGCCCCGTCTCCGTTCTTCGCCGCGCGTATCAATACGCCTCTCCCCGGTGAATAGCAATGAAAACTGTTGCCAGCGGGACATGCGCCTGAAGGAATAGGCTCAGGCTCAGCCTGAGTCAGTCTGGACACAATCCGGGCCGTGGCGGATACTCTCGACCCAATTTCAGCCATTCCGGAGAATAACAAGATGGGATTCATGCAGAACAAGCGGGCACTGATTGTCGGGGTTGCCAGCAACCGCTCAATTGCTTACGGCATCGCCGAGGCCATGGCGCGCGAAGGCGCTGAAATCGCCCTCACGTATCAGAACGAAAAACTCAGGGAGCGGGTCGAGAAGCTGGCGGCCGAACTGGGCGCGAAGATCGTTCTGCCCTGCGATGTGGTCAACGATGACGAAATCGACACCCTGTTTGCCGAACTCGGCAAACACTGGGACGGCCTGGATACTATCGTCCACTCCGTGGCTTTCGCTCCCCGCGAAGCGCTGGAAGGCAGCTATCTGGATTCCGTCACCCGCGAGAATTTCCGGGTGGCGCACGATGTCAGCTCCTACAGCTTTGCCGCGCTGGCCAAGGGGGGCCGTCAGCTGATGCAGGGCCGCCACGGGTCGTTGCTGACATTGAGCTACCTCGGCGCCGAACGCGCCATGCCCAACTACAACGTCATGGGCGTGGCCAAGGCCAGTCTGGAAGCCAACGTGCGCTATCTGGCGGCGTCACTCGGCCCGGAAGGCATTCGCGTCAATGCCGTATCGGCCGGAGCCATCCGCACCCTGGCCGCTTCCGGCATCGCCAACTTCCGCGAAATGCTGGCCAAGGGCGAGGCCGCCGCGCCGCTGCGCAAAAATGTAAGCATCGAGGAAGTCGGCAATGCGGCGGCGTTCCTGTGTTCCGACCTCGCCTCCGGCATCACCGGAGAAATCCTTTACGTGGACGCGGGTTACAACATCGTCGGGCTCTCCGGCCTGTAAGCAGGCGTCATCAGGCATGGCGGAGGGGTACGGGCGTAGGAGGCCCGCCCCCGGGCCGATGCGGGCTGGCTACCGACACCCAAGCCCGGTGCCGAGTCTCACGGCCTCAATCCCATACGCGTAGCCGGCGGCCCCATGGCGGGCGGCGGCAATCAGTAACAGCAGCATGACCCGTTGAGCCCATGCACCGAGGGTGGGAATGGGGTTTGAGAGTGCGGCGGTTACCGTGATGCTGACCGTGGCAGTAGCGGACCCCGAGGTGGAACCCGGGGCCGCCGGGGCAAGGCTAACGGGGTCTGCATGGTCTTTCTCCACAGTGCTGATTCTCGACGCATTATTGCAGTCGCTTTATTAGGGTAGCTCACCCAAGCGCATCCAGGTACTTGTCAGCATCCAGTGCGGCCATGCAACCGGACCCGGCCGAGGTGATGGCCTGCCGGTAGATGGAATCCGCCACGTCGCCTGCGGCAAAGACCCCGGAGACACTGGTCGACGTGCTGCCGCCCTCCGTCCCGCTCCTGACCTGCACATAGCCATTTTTCATCTGTACCTGCCCCTCGAAAATCTGGGTATTGGGGCTGTGGCCAATGGCGATAAAAACCCCGTCCAGTTCCAGTTCCCTGGTCGTTCCATTTTCGGTCTGTCTGATGCGAATGCCCGTCACTCCCATGTCATCACCCAGCACTTCGTCCAGTGCGTGATTCCATTCGATGGTCACATTACCGTTCCTGGCCCGGTCCTGTAACTTGTCCGAGAGAATTTTTTCCGAGCGGAATTTGTCCCGCCGGTGAATGACCGTGACATGCGCTGCGATATTGGCGAGATACAGGGCTTCCTCTACCGCCGTGTTGCCGCCACCGATCACCGCGACCCGTTTGTTGCGGTAGAAAAACCCATCGCAGGTTGCACAGGCGGATACGCCCTTGCCCTTGAAGGCTTCTTCCGAGGGCAGGCCCAAATATCGCGCCGAGGCGCCCGTGGCGATAATCAGCGCATCACAGGTGTAGATACCGGAGTCGCCAATCAGTCTGAATGGGCGCACACCGAGTTCAGCGGTATGGATGTGGTCAAAAATGATTTCGGTCTCGAAACGCTCGGCATGACGCTTCATGCGTTCCATCAATTCTGGACCCTGCACCCCATCGGCATCCCCAGGCCAATTATCGACTTCGGTGGTGGTCGTTAGCTGACCCCCCATCTCCAGCCCTGTGACCAATACCGGCTTGAGATTGGCTCGCGCCGCATAGACGGCGGCGGAATAACCCGCAGGACCCGATCCAAGAATCAACACTCGACAATGTTTCGCTTCTGCCATGACAGCCTCTATGAATTTCCAAAGGAGTGGATGCGGATCAGCGTCTTCACCTGGCTCAACCGAATCCCGACGCTGAAGAATAGCCATGATTCGGTGGCCGGTCGACCCCTGACCGCGCAAAGGACATGACCTCCAGAGCCAGCTAAGGCAGAATACCCCTCGGGTTTTCCAATCATTTCGCCTGCCAGCGTCCCTGAAAGTGTCGGTGCGTGGCGGGCATGGGGCATTTTGGGGGCATGATTGACTGACTTCTACAGGAAGTTCACCGTTGGACGAGAGCTGGGCGCTACCCTCTTGAGGGGATTGAGAGAATCCGCTCTGCTGGTGTACATGGCGATTTCCATGCTGCTCCTGATATCGCTGCTGAGCTTCAGCCTGGAAGACCCCGGCTGGCGCCATGCCGGGGGCCTCAATCCTGAAGTGCGCAATGCGGCCGGATCAGCCGGAGCCTGGGTTGCCGATTTTTTTCTTTCGATATTCGGTATCAGCGCCTTTCTGCTCCCCTTCATTCTGGCCGTTCATGGTTATCTGATCTACCGGAATGCAAGTAATGAGAAACCCTCGTGGCTCGACAGCGGGCTGCACTGGCTTGGTTTCATCATTGCCTTCACTGCGGCTACGGGCATTACCGAGCGTTTCATGATCCGGCCCCGGATACCCTTGCCGGAGGGGTATGGCGGCATCCTCGGTCAGGAAGTGTCAGAACATTTTTTCCGCACCTTCGGCACCACCGGCATGACCATCCTGCTCGTCGCGCTTTTTCTGGCCGGTGTTTCCCTGTTCAGCGGCCTGTCCTGGGTATGGGTGCTGGATGGAGCGGGTGCCCTGGGGCTGCGCCTGGCCGGATGGAGCAGACCGCTACTCGGAAAACTTGAAGTCCAGCGCTGGATCAGAAAAAAAACGGAGGCTTCGCACCCGGAGTTTCCGGCTACGCCACCGGTTGAATCCGAGCCGCTAATTCGCCACAGGCCCCAGCCGCAGGAAGCCACCGCCCCGGCGGTTACCGTCCCGGCAGGAGCCCCCGGCTACATCAGCATCAAACCCCGAAAACCGGAAAAAAAATCCAGCCCTTCACCGGTACACGCGGGTGAACTGCCGCCGCTGGACTTGCTCAACAGCCGGGCACCCCGCATTCGCGGTTATTCGAATGCCCAGCTGGAGGAAATGTCTCGGCAACTCGAATCCATCCTGGATGATTTTGGGGTCGAGGTACAGGTCATGGAGGTTCACCCTGGGCCGGTCATCACCCGGTTCGAGGTTCAGCCGGCACCTGGGGTCAAGGTCAGCCGCATCAGCGGGCTGGCCAAGGATCTGGCGCGAACCTTGTCGGTCACCAGTGTTCGCGTGGTGGAAATCATTCCCGGTAAGACTGTCATCGGTCTCGAAATTCCCAACGAGGAAAGGGAAACCGTCCTGCTGCATTCGGTGCTGGCTTCCGAGGCCTATCAAGGCAACCATTCCCCGCTGACACTGACGCTGGGCAAGGACATCAGCGGCAACCCCGTCGTCGCCAACCTGGCCCGTATGCCGCATCTGCTGGTTGCGGGCACGACCGGCTCGGGCAAATCGGTTGCCGTCAATGTCATGATCCTC
>SXQV01000250.1 GCA_005792805.1 Methylococcaceae bacterium
CTTTTTTCAACTCAGGTATCCTCAACTTCCCATCATGGAACAGCGACGCCGCCAGAGCCGCATCTGCGTTGCCGTTTGTCAGCACCTCTGCAAAATGAGATGGCAACCCCGCTCCGCCCGAAGCAATCACCGGCACGGTCACGGCTTCGCTGATGGCACGTGTCAGCTCAAGGTCGAAACCCGATTTGGTTCCATCACGGTCCATGCTGGTCAGCAGGATTTCTCCGGCACCAAAGCCAACCATGCGCTTCGCCCATTCGATGGCATCGAGACCCGTCGGCTTACGCCCGCCATGGGTGAAAATCTCCCAAATTTCAGGGTCAGCCGACACCTGCTTCGCATCAATGGCAACGACAATACATTGCGACCCGAACCGCTCCGCCGCCTCGCGCACGAACTCCGGGCGGGACACCGCCGCACTGTTGATGCTGACCTAGTCGGCCCCGGCATTCAGCATGCGGCGAATGTCCTCCAGGGTGCGGATACCGCCGCCGACCGTCAGCGGAATGAAAATTTCCCCGGCCACCTGTTCCACGACGTGAACCATGGTGTCGCGATCATGCGCACTGGCGGTGAGGTCGAGAAAAGTCAGCTCGTCCGCGCCTTCCCTGTCGTAACGGCGGGCAATTTCCACCGGATCGCCGGCGTCCTTGATCTCGACGAAACGCACGCCCTTGACGACGCGGCCATTGTCCACATCCAGACAGGGAATGATGCGTTTGGCGAGCATGATTTAGTACTGCTCGGCGACCTTGCGGCCTTCGGCGAAATCCAGCGTCCCTTCGTAAATAGCGCGGCCCGTGATCGCTCCGCTCACCCCGTCGGCCACCACCGCGCCCAGCGCATGAATATCATCCATCGTGTGAATACCGCCGGAAGCAATGACCGGAATACGGATGGAACGCGCCAGGCGCGCCGTCGCCTCGATATTGACGCCCTGCATCATGCCGTCGCGGCTGATGTCCGTGTAGATAATGGCCTCGACGCCCTCATCCTCGAATTTTTGCGCGAGATCGATCACATCATGATTGGACAGCTTCGACCAGCCATCGACCGCGACTTTCCCATCTTTCGCATCCAGCCCGACAATAATGTGATTGGGGAATTCTGCGGCCACTTCGCGCACGAAATGCGGCGCACTGACCGCCTTGGTGCCGATAATGACGTAATCGACCCCGGCATCCAGATAGCCCTGAATGGTGTCTTCATCACGGATGCCGCCGCCGACCTGAATCTGTATGTCCGGGTAGGCCTTGCGAATGGCGTGGATCACCCCGCCGTTGCGCGGTTTGCCGGCAAAGGCGCCATCCAGATCTACCAGATGCAGGCGCTGCGCCCCGTCGGCAACCCACCGGCCAGCCATGGCGACGGGATCATCCGAAAACACCGTATCGTCTTCCATGCGGCCTTGCCGCAGGCGGACACACTTGCCATCTTTGAGGTCGATAGCAGGTATCAAAAGCATGGGAAACTCCTCATCATCGAGTAAACAAAGGGTGAAGGAACGATCAGGAACCGGGATTCCAGTTCAGAAAATTGGCCAGCAGGCGCAAGCCGACCGCCTGGCTTTTCTCGGGATGGAACTGCACGGCAAAAATATTGCCATGAGCCAGCGCCGAAGCGAATGGGGCCGGATAATCGGTGGTCGCCGCCACATCAGCCTGCATCGCCGGGCTGGCGTAATAACTGTGGACAAAATAGAACCAGCTACCCGCTTCAATCCCCTGCCAGATCGGGTGATCGACCGCCGGTGTGACGCGGTTCCAGCCCATGTGCGGGATTTTCAGCGTCCGGCCCTGAGCATCGGCGAGCCCGTCGGGGAAGCGCACCACGCGGCCGGGAATCAGCCCCAGACTCGGCGTACCGGCGCTCTCCTCGCTCTCCTCCAGCAAAGCCTGCATACCGAGGCAGATCCCCAGCACTGGCCGGGTCGCCGCCGCTTCCCGCAGCACGGGAGCCAACTGGCGGGCATTCAGGGCCGCCATGCAATCGCGCATCGCGCCAACCCCGGGAAAGACCACCCGGCCGGCATCCAGTATCGCCGCCGGGTCGTCCGTCACGGTAACCGCAACCCTGGGATCAGCATGCTGAACGGCCTTGGCAATGGAGTGCAGATTCCCCATGCCGTAATCGATGATTGCAACGGAAGACATAAGCGAGGACGCGGGATGAAAAAGCGCGTTTAGAGTGAACCCTTGGTCGATGGAATCGTGCCGTGCATGCGCTCGTCAGGCTCCAGCGCCATACGCAGCGCACGACCAAACGCCTTGAAAATGGTCTCGGCGACGTGGTGGGCATTTTGGCCCTTGAGATTGTCGATATGCAGCGTCACCTTGGCATGATTGACGAAACCCCGGAAGAATTCGCCAAACAGATCAACGTCAAAATCGCCAATCCGGCCACGCGGATAATCGACCGCATAGCTCAAACCCGGCCGGCCGGAGAAATCCACCACCACCCGCGACAGCGCCACGTCCAGCGGGACATAGCTGTGACCAAAGCGGCAGATACCTTTCTTTTCGCCGACGGCCCGATCAAAAGCCATGCCCAGCGTAATGCCGATATCCTCGACCGTGTGGTGGGCATCGATGTGCAGATCGCCCTCCGCACAAACCTCCAGATCAATCAGCCCGTGACGGGCAATCTGATCCATCATGTGATCCAGAAATGGAACGCCGGTCGCAAACACGGATCGGCCCGTGCCATCCAGATTGATGCTGACCCGAATCCGGGTCTCGGAAGTATTGCGCTCTATCTCGGCGGTGCGGGCAGTCATGCGGAAAAATCAGAAAACAGCGAATGGGGCGTCATCATATAACGCCGGGCAGATTTTGCTAAGCGCAACGGGAAAAATGGGGGCCAAGCACAGGCCTGTCAGCGCCACCGCCTTGGTGCTACCATCCAGACACGTACTTCAAAACCTCTATTGCCGACCTTCAAGTCATGCGTTTGACGCCCGCCGCCCGAGACATCATTCGTAATTCAACCCAGGCCGTGTTCGGCACGGACTCGCAGGTAAAGCTGTTTGGATCGCGCACCGACGACCATCAACGCGGTGGCGACATCGATCTCCTGGTCGAGTTACCCCGCCCACTACCCGATACGCGCCGAAAAAGCCTCACTCTCGCCGCCCGCCTGCAAATGCAGTTGGGCGACCAGCCCATCGATATTCTGGTAGTGGATCCTGAGACACCGATGGAAGCCATCCACCGCCACGCCGTTGCCACCGGAGTCCGCTTATGAATCAGCCTGAAATCACGCCCACCGTTCGCTTCATCGATACGCTGTCGATCGTGGCGAAGGAAGCCAGACACCTCGAGTGGAGTTGCAACCGCCTTTTTCGCCAGCCGATAGACTCCCGCTGGGTCGAAGCCCTCGATCACCAGCCCGAACTTGCCGAACAGATGGAAGCTTTCGTCTCGCGCTATGGCCGGCTGCAAGACACCCTCGCCGACAAACTGCTACCACGCTGGCTCATCGCCCTGGCGGAAAAACCGGGCAGCCAGATTGAGGTGCTCAACCGTGCGGAGAGGCTGGGCGTATTGGAGGATGTGGCTTCCTGGCTGGAAGCCCGCCAGCTCCGCAGCCGACTGATTCACGAATACATGACCAACAGCGCGGCCTTCGCCGAGGATCTGCGTCTCGCGGAAGAATACAGCCGTATGCTGCTGGGCACGGTTCAGCGCCTATACTCGGATGCCATCTCACGATTGAACATTCCGGCGAACGAATTACCCGAAAATTTTATCGGCAATAGCAAGTAGACCAAGGGCGGCAAAGTAGCCGCTGAAAGAACACCGGAAAACACCCCTCAGGGCGAGGGGCTTTCGTGGACTTGCCGCCTCGGCTGCTGGGTTTCGGCGTTACCTCAACCCAGCCTACGGGTTACGGGTTACAAACAACCATTAACACGTTAGTTCTTCACGAAATTTTTCGTCAGACATGCACCGGAGTAATTCCAGATGAGACGCTGACTACCTGCCGCTCCCTCAGCCGTTGGGATCAAAACACAAGTATCAGCCGCAAGAATTCCTTTGTAAGCATTTGGCGTAGCAGTAACCACCCCATCAGCTACCACAAGGGAATTTAATGCTTTTGTGGCCGATGTTGTCGGTGTCAGGGGTAGCCCACCTGTCGCAGCACCACCGTTAGTGGCCGCGTCACAGTTAGCCAATGCACCGTCATTAGTGAAGCATTCAGATACCGCCCCTCTATATACGGACATAGCATTGGTTATTTCCGTGTATGCAGCTTTCTTGATGTAGTCCTGATATGCCGGCAAGGCAACCGCCGCCAGAATACCGATGATCGCCACGACGATCATCAATTC
>SXQV01000251.1 GCA_005792805.1 Methylococcaceae bacterium
GATAGCCTCGCCCTCAAATGAATATGAATCGCTGAACGTATTTGTTCGAGCGCACGTAAAGAATGGATACTGCCCGACGGGGTTGCCTTCGTTGACATCCTTTTTGCCGGTAGTGATGCTGCACACATTCCCTAACTGCTTCACCTCCCACTCCCCACTGAACCCCGGCAGGCGCTTTTTGCCGGTGAGCAATTCCTGCATGGCGCCTTGCTTGAGGTGGCGCTTTTTGGCGAGCAGCTGCTCCAGCGATTCGATGAGGGCATCCGCATCGCTCAACGCCTCGGCGATGGCTTCTTGTTCGATAAGCGGTGGCAAGGCCACAGATAGCTGTTCAAACTTTTTCCGCTGGATTCCCTTGGCAGTCGATCCACTGGAGTAATCAGCGAGCATCCGCTGAAATCCATCGGAACGCATCACTTGAAAGAGGAAGCGATTCGACACCCTCTGCTTAAACACCTGAAGGAGGATGGTTCGCTGACTCAGGATGTACTTCCGGTCGTCAGGAACGAGGGCAACATTCCCCAATGGGGCTTCAGTAGTAAAAAGAACGTCACCTTTTGCCACGTCGCCCTTCGTCATCCAGCGGCAGTAGAGTGAATCCGAGCCGAAGTTGCATTCCTCGTGAAAATCAATAAACCCCATCTTCACATTTGCGGCTGACAGAGCCGGAATGTCGCCGCCTCCCCAATCCATCCCCAACTTTTTGGGCGTTCGGCCTCGGTAATCCATGATCTGGCGTGAAATACCGAGCATGGTGCCGGCTTCCCAATCCTCCGGAATCACCCCCACCTCAGTCTGCTTGTAGCCCGCTCGAATCGCGCTCATCGCCCAAGCCCCCACCAAAAAGTCGGCGCTGACGAGAGGGCGGCGTTGCCCCGTTTTTTTTGCAAGTTATTCTCGGCGCTCATTGTTCCGCCTCACGCAAGCTCAGTTCCATCTCGTGCCGTAGGGCTTCGCGGTCCGGCAGGTAAAGCTGGTATTTCTGTACAAAGAGCTGGCTATTCATGCCGTAGGTGGCGTATTCGACCAGCAACTCGTCCTTGTTGCGGGAGAGGATAATGCCGATGGGCGGGTTGTCATCTTCGACGTTTTCCTCCTTGGCGAAATAGCCGAGATACAGGTTCATCTGGCCCATGTCGTGGTGCTGCACGTCGCCCAGCTTGAGGTCGATCAGGACGAAGCAGCGCAGGATGCGGTGATAAAAAACCAGATCGACCTTGTAGTGGGTGTTGTTGATGGTGACTCGGTATTGCCGCCCGACGAAGGTGAAACCCTTGCCGAGTTCGAGCAGGAAGGGCTGGAGGTGATCGCAGATCACGGTTTCGAGCTGGCTTTCCGACACCTGATACGGCTCGGGAATCTTCAGGAACTCGAATACGTAGGGCTCGCGCAGCAGGTCGGTGGGCTGCTCGACAATCTGCCCCTGCGCGGCCAGTTGCAGGATGCCGGCCTTGTCCTTACTGGCCGCGAGGCGCAGAAACAGCGAGCTGTCCTTCTGCCGGATCAGCTCCCGCACCGACCAGCGTTCACGTATCGTCTGCTGTTCGTAGAAGCCTCGTTCCAGCGGGTCGTCGATCTTCAGCAGCTCGACAATGTGCGACCAGCTCAATTGGTGCGACGCTGTCGCACCAATTGGATAAGCCAGATAAAACTGGCGGATACGAATCAGGTTGCTACGGCTGAAGCCCTTGCCGTGGCGAAGGGTCAAGTCTTTCGACAGGCTGGCAAGGAGCGCCGTGCCGTAGTCGGCGCGGACTTTTCCGCCCTGCTCAAACTCGATGATGTACCGCCCGACCTGCCAGTTGGTTTCGGTGATGTGCGCATTGACGGCCTGCATCGCTCGCGTGCGGCCTTGGGTATAGGTGTCGGAAATCTGCTCCAGCAGGTTCCGGTAATCCGGGGAGGCAGCGAGATTTTGAATATCGGTGCTCATTGGACGCCCCTGATGTTTGCAACCCCGTCGAATTCGACGGGGTTAATGGTGCACTCAGTTCCAAATCCCTCGAATTCGAGGGATTTAAATGTGGCGAATTCGCCACCATTGGACTGAATGGCGCTCATGGCTGGAACCCCATCTTCTTCAGATGCGCCGCCACCTTGGCGGCAAGGTCAGCCACTTTGCCGGTCAGCATTGGCAGCGGGGTTTCATAGCGTTCGGCCAGTTCCTTGACGCGCTGGGTCAGGGACTGGCTGATGCGGTCCATTTCGCCGTGAATGTCGGCGTCGATGGCGGCGAGCCATTTGTCTTCGACGACCAGGGTCCTGATGTCAGCCTCGCTGAGCTTGGGGTACTGGGCGTAGGCCAATGCGTCGAGTTCGGTATCAGGCTCCTTCAGCGCTTTCTTGAGGTCGGCCTCCTGCGTGCACAGTTTCAGCCAGGCAGTGAGCGCGGCGGCTTCGTCCTTGGCTTCGGAGTCGCCTTTGATCTCTTTCAGGCGGGCGCTGACATTAGCCTTGTTCACCTTGTCGAGTTCGGCGAACAAGCCCTCTTCGCCGCCGTGTTCCTCTTCCATTTCGGCCATCTGCGCGGCGAGGCTTTCCAGCGCCGCTTCCTGCTCACTAATGGCGGCCTGTTGGGCGGCAAAGTAGCGCGCCACGATCAGCGGCTTGGGGATCAGGTCGCAGGTCCAGCCTTTATCGACTGCCTTGCCCTTCTTGTTGGTTTCGACGATGCGGGAGGTTTCAGCCTTCCAGCCATCGGCAGCGATCAGGTAACAGTCGTCCTGCAGGGTCGTCGACCAGTAGTCCATCAGGTGCTGGAACACGGCGTACTTGTCGATCAGGGGCTTGTCGGCGTAGTGCGCGAGCAGGTCTTCTGCCAGATCATGAATGACGGTCTTGGGATGGCAGCCGGGTTGCAGGTTCTTGAGCGTTTGCATGACGCGCTGCCGCCATGCAGCGAAATGCCCGTTCATGTCAGCGATGTAGGCGACAAATTCCGCGTGCTCGTAGATCGTCGATTTGATCGCCTGCTTGGGCGTCGCGAGGTCGACATAGCCGGGGCGATTGGCCGTGAACAGTGCCTGCCGCAGTTGCGGGCAGACTTTCCAGTAGGCGTCGAGCGCACCCACGTCGCGGCTGGGTATGCCACCTTTCAGGTGGCCTTCGATGTCCTGGATGTCTTCGGCCTGCTGGCTGTCGATGTAGCGCGGAATGTTGAGATTAAAATCGTTCTTCTCGATTTCCTCCAAGCTGACCGTCCGGGCGTATTTCGGGTCGCTGTCGTCGCGGCGGTTGAACACGTCAACGATCTTGTGAATATCGCAATCGCGCAAGCGGTTCTTGGGGCCGTCCTTAATGACCCCGGCGCTGGCGTCGATCATGAAAATGCCCTTGCGGGTGTGGGCGTTTTCCTTGTCGATGACGAGGATGCAGGCGGGGATGCCGGTACCGTAGAACAGGTTGGCCGGTAGCCCGATGATGCCCAAGATGAACCCCCGGCGAATCAGGTTGCGGCGAATGCCGGCTTCGGCGTTGCCGCGAAACAGGACGCCATGCGACAGGATGCACGCGCCTTTGCCGGTGCTCTTGAGCGAGCGGATGAGATGCAGGAGGTAGGCGTAGTCACCCTGTTTGGCCGGGGGCGTGCCATAGTGTCTGAAGCGCTCGTGCGGGTCGTTGAGAGGGTCAAAACCTGCGCTCCAGTTCTTTTCACTGAACGGTATTCCAGCTACAACGTAATCAAAGGTCTTGATCTGACCCTCTTCGTTGGTGAATAAGGGTTTGGCAAGCGTATTGCCCCATTTGATTTCCGCCGTCGGGTTGTTGTGCAGGATCATGTTCATCCGTGCCAGACCGGACGTGGCGGCATCTTTTTCCTGCCCGTACAGCGTAACCTTGGCCTTCGCCTCATCGCCGACCTTGAGCAGCAGCGAACCCGAGCCGCAGGTCGGGTCATAGACGGTGGTGTCGTTGGTGGTGACGGCCTCGTGGATGCCGATGATTTGCGCCATGATGCGGCTGACCTCGGCTGGGGTATAAAACTGACCCTTGCTCTTGCCGCTTTCGGCGGCGAAGTGGCGCATCAGGTATTCATAGGCATCGCCGAGGATATCGTCGCCGTCTGCGCGATTTTTGGAAAAGTCGAGCGCTTTGTTCTCGAAGATCGAGATCAAATTGGTGAGCCAATCAACGATTTCCTGACCGCTGCCCAGTTTGCCCGGATCATTAAAGTCGGGTATGTCTGACAACTTGTTGGCGTTCGCCAGTGGGCCGATGATCTTCTTGTTGATCTTGTCGCCAATATCGGGTTTGCCCTTGAGGGCAACCATGTCCCTGAAGCTGGCGCCCTCGGGAATCGTGATAGGTGCGTAGGGGACGCCTGCGTACTTGTCGGACACATATTTGACGAACAGCAGAACGAGCACGTAGTCCTTATATTGGCTGGCGTCCATTCCCCCGCGCGACTCGTCGCAGGAAGCCCAGAGGGATGAATACAGTTCGGATTTCTTGATGGCCATCAGCTTATATTTCCAACATAAACAGGGGTCACCGGCGGATGATAGCCGGAGGGGGATCGGCGAGCCAAAGCCGCAATGTTCCTCCTCCATAGATTATCAGCGGAACAGCCCACGCCCCAACGCAGAGGGAGATAATCCTGCCACGGTCGCACAAACACGCCGCATCAAGGCACCCTCTTTCGCTCTTCCATAATCGTGCCGGGTAATCTCGGGACGAAGCAGTCGCGGGTACGGCACAGGTTGCAGCTCAATAAAAGAACCCTCTCAATTGAGCGATGTGTTCATCGAGGAGGAGCTTTCCAGTTTATGAAAAGCCGAATTTCAGGCCCATGGGCACCTCGAAAAACTTCCTGATACCTGATCGGATACTCGGCTGAAGCTGATGAGGGAGTTGGGCACGAGGTGATACCCGGCGCTTGCCAGAATCGGGGAGTCCGGCAAATGGAAGTTTCTTTTCTGAAAGGCGCAGAGGTGACGACTTTTTTGTCGAAACCTGGCAATGTCATAGCAACGGCCAAAAATTGGAAAGGCAATTTCCTGGCTAAACCGTTGAAAAATATGGAGCCGGCGAAAGGATTTGAACCCTCGACCAACTGATTACAAATCAGTCGCTCTACCAACTGAGCTACGCCGGCTTGACTTGTGGGCCGGGCTTAGTTGGCTCGGCACCGCTTGAACGAGCGCACATTCTAACGTTTCGAAGGTCCGATGTGAATGCTGGATTGTGGCCGATGCATCCTGAACCCTGGAGGAGCACCCTCCGGAGTCCCATGGGCTCAGCGCCACATCACGCAGTTGGATGCCTCTGGCTGAAGGGGCGTTGTGCAATAACAGGCCTTTTCTGGCCCGCAGTCGAGGAGAACAAATGAACAAAGCCATTATCACCGCCGTCGTCATTATCGGCCTGGGCATCCTTATTTACTTTGGCGTTGACGCCTGGCAAGCCTCGGTGAACATCTACGCATCCAGCTGTGAAACCGGCTCGGGGCGTGAACTGCCCCAGCCTGTCTGCAAGGCGATCATGCATTACCGGTACGAGAAGGATAATTGAGGCGAAGCGATCAGCCTCCATGCGTCTGGCCAACGGGACGGCTCACCACAAATTGACAAGGCGGACACAACAGGGCAATTTGCTCCGTGACGGTATCCCGCCCGGAAGGTGCGCCTTGGGCGTAAAACCGATCAATAGCAAACAAACAAAGGCTCCGGCCTCATAAAAACATTGCTTAAGGAGAATTCCATGGCCCTGGTGACCTGCCCGTCCTGCTCAACCCAAACCTCCGACCTGGCCAGCGCATGCAGCCAGTGCGGCGAGCCCATCCGAACCACCCGCATCGCACCGATCAAGACGCTGAGTGGCAAATTATCCCTGCTGGGTGCGGTCATCCTGACCATCGCCATTATCGGCACTGCCCTCGGAACCTGGTGGGGTCCTGCGGCCTTGCTGCCCGGCGTTGCGTTCTACATGATGGCCAAATTTCTCTAACCTGACCAAGGCTATTTAGCGATACAGCAAATAGGGTTTGCGCGCTTCCAGCCAGGCCATCTCATCTGGCTGGACCAGCGCCTCAAGATCAGCGGGCGTGGATTCTGGATCGTCTACCCAAAGGCGCAGAAGGTCGCTGCCGTTGATGAGATCGATCGCCAGCCGATCAAATTCATACTCATAGGCAAAATCACGCCACAGCGGATAGTCCGGCCACAGGCGGCGAACAGACTTGAAAGCCAGTGACTGTAAACGCCATGGCTTAAAACGGTCGTGATCGTAGGCGGGATCGTCTACATGAATCTGCACACCGGCACACAGTGTGCCTGCATGTTTGTGGAAGGTCGGCTCGAACCAGCAGGCCCGCAGCCGGCAACCTTCGAGCCACTCAGGGGCCAGTTGCCGCATATCGGCAATCAGCTGTTCGGCATCGATGTCGGGAGCGCCGAACAGTTCCAGCGGGCGGGTGGTGCCCCGACCCTCCGATAGTGTTACGCCCTCCAGCATGACGGTGCCGGCGTAAGCCCGCGCCATCCACAGGCTGGGGGCGTTGGGACTGGGGTTGACCCAGCTCCGTTCGCCGAGCGGCCAGCCGTACCCTGGCGCCTGTTCGGCCTGCCAACCCTCCATGGCGATGACCCGGTAATCGACGTCGAGCTTCAGGCTATCAACGAACCAATGACCTAGTTCGCCCAAGGTCAGACCGTGCCGCATGGGCATGGGCCCGGCACCGACGAAGCTTTCCCACCCTTCCCTGAGCGTCAGCCCTTCGACGGGGCGACCCGCCGGATTGGGGCGATCCAGCACCCAGACCGGTTTACCGTGTTTTGCGGCTTCTTCCAGGACATAGCGCAGGGTGGTGATGAACGTGTAGATACGACAGCCAAGATCCTGTAGATCAACCAGCAGCACATCGAAACTTTCCATCATCGCCCCGGTGGGACGGCGCACCTTGCCGTACAGACTAAAAACCGGGATGCCCAGCGCCCGATCCTTGAAATCGGGCGACTCGATCATGTTGTCCTGCTTGTCGCCGCGCAGCCCATGCTGGGGACCAAAGGCGGCGGTGAGCTGGACATCTGGAAGGCTGGCGAGGGCATCCAGTGAGTGCCGGAAGTCCTCGGTCATCGATGCCGGATGCGCCAGCAGGGCGACACGTCTACCGGCCAGCGGTTTGCGGAGTTCAGGGGTTTCGAGCAGGCGGTCGATGCCAAACTTCATGGTGTCCTCGAAGGATGAGTCTCTAAAGCGTAAAACGGTCGGAAGGCCAAATCAGCCGGCGAGGTGCAGGACAAAACCATCTGCATGATGAAAATCGGGTTTGCCCAGCGGATGGCGCAGTGCCCAGTAACTGTGAGCGCCGTGTGTCATTTCCAGCACAACGGAGAGGGCAAGGCGTAGTGGCACCTTTTTTGTTGTGGACGCGCTGATCGCGCCGGGCGGGAGCATGACATCGAGCTGGAACTCTCTCGCCTCGCGCTTGATGCCGACCTCCAGGGCACCCGCCATGCCGTGGACGGCCATGCCGGATCGGTAACCATCGAAAGCATAAACTGCCCAGTCACCCGAGGGCGAGAAATTGAATTCCCGGTAGGCTGTTTCGCCGGCACTGGCGATAAAGGCTTCAAGGCAAGTGTGACGCCACAATTCATCCCGGCGACTGGACAACGGATTCACCTCCGGGATTATCAGCTGATCAAGCTTGCCCGCCAGCCGGTAGGACAGCGACAACCCGCCCGTTGCCGTCAGGGCATAGTGAACCTCAATCAGGCTGACCGCAGGACAGGGCGTTTCGGGATGAGATGACAGATAGACAACGGACATGCGCGTTATTGTAACGTGCGCAGCACCCCTTCCGGGACTGGGCACAAGGGCGGAAAGCCAGGCCAGCAATTGGGTCGAGCATCCGATTTTTGGCGAAATAAGGCTCTGATGAGATAGCATAAACGGCCTGTTCCCCCACGTTCACCCCCTGATTTTCGGAGGCGCATTATGAGCAGCATCAGATCCTGGGCCGCACTGGCCGCTGGCAACCGCTTTGTACCTTATGAATACGATCCCGGGCCACTGGGACCGGATGACGTGGAAATAGCGGTCGAACATTGCGGTATCTGTCACTCGGACCTTTCCGTTCTGCAGAACGATTGGGGCATCAGTCGTTACCCCTTCGTGCCGGGACACGAGGCCATCGGCAAGATTGTCGCGGTCGGTGCACAAGTCGGCGGCTTGCAAATTGGGCAGCGGGTCGGGGTCGGCTGGTTTGCGGGTAGCTGCATGCAGTGCCGGATCTGTCTGGGTGGTGAGCAGCATCTCTGCGCCCACAGCCAGGCCACCATCGTCGGTCATCATGGCGGTTTTGGCGAACGATTGCGCAGTCACTGGGCATGGGCAATTCCCATCCCCAAAGGCTTGGATACGGGGGCGGCAGGCCCGCTCTTGTGTGGCGGAATCACGGTGTTTTCACCCTTGCTGCTATACGGTATCCGGCCAACAGCGCGGGTGGGCGTCGTTGGCATCGGCGGTCTGGGCCATATGGCACTGAAATTTCTGAAAGCGTGGGGCTGCGAAGTAACCGCGTTTACATCCAGCGAGAGCAAGCGGGAAGAAGCGCGCCAACTCGGCGCCCATCATGTCGTCTCCAGTCGCGATTCGGGTGCCATGCGCAGCATCGCAGGCACGCTGGATTTGATCATCGATACCGTCAATGTGCCGCTGGACTGGGAGGCATTGATGAGTACTCTCGCGCCCAAGGGCAGACTGCATGTGGTTGGAGCGGTACTGGAACCCATCCCGGTGAACGCCATGTCACTACTGCTGGGGCAGCAGGAAATCTCCGGCTCACCGACCGGTGCGCCCAGCGCGATCGCCCTCATGCTGGATTTCGCCGCCCGCCACCAAATCACGCCGCAAGTGGAGCACTTCCCCATGGGCCAGGTGAATGAGGCGTTTGATCATCTGCGTGCCGGCAAAGCCCATTACCGTATCGTACTGGACGCGGATTTTGTCTAACCCTCGCATACCGGACGACTGTCCGGCTGCTGCCCGCAAGCAGATCCAATGAAAAATATGTCGTTCTGGCCCGTTCCCCGCTGGGCATTGCTCGCCGTGGCAGTGTTCATCCTGGCTGGGTATCCCGTTTTCCAGACCCAGGCTACCGGGGTAGACCCTTACGCCAGACTGGGTACACCCCTGGGGCGGCAGCTGACACCCGAACAGTATGTCAGCCAACTGGCCGCTGGGCAGGTCTCGTTTGTGCGTGACGTAAAACCCATCATCGATAATCGTTGCGTGGTCTGCCATGGGTGTTACGACGGCCCCTGCCAGCTTAAGCTTGAATCCCCTCAGGCTTTAGATCGCGGCGCCAGCAAAGTACTGATTTACGACGGCGAAAGACTGAAAGCGATGGCACCAAGCCGCATGGGGGTGGATGCCTCGACGACGGCCGAGTGGCGGCAAAAGGGGTTTTATCCCGTGCTCAATGAGGGCAACAACACCCCACAAACCCATCTCGACAACTCTATTGTTGCCAGAATGCTGCTGCTCAAGCAGCAGCACCCGCTGCCAACGAGCGGAATGCTGTCTGACGAGTTCGACTTTGAACTTAATCGAACACTGGAATGCCCGACACTCGCCGAGTTTGATGATTACGCCCAACAGCATCCTGGTTGGGGCATGCCTTACGGCTTTCCCGCGCTGAAACCGGCCGAATCACGTGTGTTGCTGAATTGGATCAAACAGGGGGCTCGTTATACGGCAGCAGGCCCGTTATCCCCTGCGACCCTGGCCGCCATAACCCGCTGGGAGACCTTCATGAACGGAACCCGCCTTAAGGAACGGCTGGTCGCCCGGTATCTGTTCGAGCATCTTTTCATGGGGCACTTGCACTTCAAAGGTCACGATCCGCAAGAATTCTTTCGCCTGGTACGCTCGACCACACCGCCAGGCGAGCCCATTAAAGAAATTCCGGCACTGCGGCCCTATGACGATCCGGGCCAACGGATGTTTTACCGGCTGAAACCCCTGCAGCAAACCATCGTCGACAAGAATCATGATGTGTACGAGATCGGGGATACGCGTATCCAGCGCCTCCGTGAGCTGTTCATTCTCCCCAAGTATGAGGTAAAGACCTGGCCGGGTTATCAAGCCGATATAGCGGCTAATCCTTTCCAGGTTTTCGAGGCATTGCCGACACAGTCGCGTTACCGGTTCATGCTGGATGATGCCTTTTTCTTCATTTCCGGCTTCATGAAAGGGCCAGTCTGTCGTGGCCAGGTGGCGCTCAATGTCATTCGCGATCAGTTCTGGATCGTGTTTTACGATCCCGAAAAGGACCGGATCAGCAATGACGCCGGCTTCCTCCAGTCCGAAGCCAACTGGCTACGTCTACCCAGCGAGAAAGGGGATAACGTGGGGATTGATGATCTTGTCGTGACTTACACCGAGGCACAGAAACGCTATCTCGCCGCCAAAAACAAGTTTCTGGCTCAACTGCCAGACAACCAGCGTAATAGCCCGGAGGCCCTCTGGAACGGTGATGGCACGAACCCTAATGCCGCTTTAACCGCCTTTCGCCACTTCGATAGTGCGTCACTGATGTGGGGATTTGTCGGCGGAAGACCGCAAACCGTCTGGGCCATTGACTATCCATTGTTCGAGCGGATTCACTACCTGCTGGTGGCTGGATTCAATGTGTTCGGTTCGGTCACCCATCAGGCCGCCACCCGACTTTACATGGACAATTTACGGATGGAAGCGGAAAACAATTTCCTCAGCTTCTTTCCCGCCTCCGCAAGACCGGGCATTTACCGCGAATGGAATCGTGGCCTGCTATCCGAGATCAATTCGGCGCTGGTCAATCCGTATTACGGCTACGGCAAGGACAGCGCGATGATATTCAAGACCAGGGACTATGCCACGGAGGTGTTTGCACAATTGCAGGCACGACTGGCGGCGTTGACCGGCCCAGAAAACACGCTCTATCGATGCGGCCAGCCTCCCTGTAACCGTATCGATGCCACGCCCTTTGCAGCCCGGGCAGAGAGACTCCTGAAACCGTTGACCTTCTTGAAGGGGGGCGGCATACATTATCTGCCTGAACTCTCGTTTCTGCGCGTTCATGAGGTGGGAGCCGCCCTGGATCAGGGCACTGTCTATAGTCTGGTGCAGAACAAAGCGCTGGCAAACGTCTCCTTTATGTTCTGGGAGCGTGCGCGAAGGCTGCCCGAGGAAGATACGCTGACCGTCGTGCCAGGGTTCGTCGGCAGTTATCCCAACTTTTTTTATGACGTGGATTTGGCTCACCTTCCTGACTTTGTGAGCCGGGCACTCAATCTCGGCGGGGAGGAAGACGCAAAACAGCTAGTCGAGATCTACGGCATACGCCGTACCCATCCGAATTTTTGGGGATACTCCGATTTCTTCAATCGCCAACATCGGCTCAGCAATCCGGTGACGGCTGGGCTATTTGACTTGGGCCGGTACGAGAATCGGTGATTGTCTGACAGACTACAACTCAAAAAAAAAGCCCCAATTAAGGGGCTTTTCTAGTTTTTTGAGGGTCTCTTCATTGGAGAAACGGTTTGTCCATACGGTTAAGTAGAGCGGGAGCGCCGTGGCTTTTTAACCTTGACGGGAGCCAATTCTGACCTGGACTCCCCGCCGTTTGGCAGGTCAACCGTGGCCATTGCCGCGATGAGAATGAACGTGATGACAAGAAATTCCATGATGTTTCCGAGTTGTTGAACACGCAAACATTATGACCCAGAAATGCGACAAAAGGTCGATATTGACCTCATTGTTTCCATTTTGTTTTCTTATGATTAGGATAAGAGCCCGCTTCAACCGCAGACTCTTACCCTTCCGGCCATGCTCTGGGA
>SXQV01000252.1 GCA_005792805.1 Methylococcaceae bacterium
GCGCGTATCAAAATAGCCCGAGAACAGGGGGGTCAGATCGCCGTATTCCGTATGTGCGAAGAGTAATTTCTGCGCGTGTACCGATCCGGATGAGAAGACGAACAACGCCAGCCCCGTAGTTTTCCATGCCAGCAGTATTCGGGCGGCGTCCTCGTAGACGTGGCCATGGAAGTGCCCGTTCTGATAACCATGCGCCCAAATCATGCCCTGCAGGGCTTTCAGCGGTGTGGCTTTACGATCCTGGTCTATCCATTCGATCAGCTGATGCGCCGCTTCCGTAGTGGATAACTCTTTTCCGGCCAGATGGCTGACCTCGGCGAGTTCTCGCCGCACCTCGCCGTCGGTTGCATGCTCTGCAAGGAACTGGCTCATACGTTCCCGCGAATAGGGGAACAGCACGTCCTTGACGAAGGAAAGAGAGGACGTCGTACCCTCGATATCGGTCAGAATCGCACGAATCATGTGTGGCGTGCCAGAAACTGTTCGAAGGTCGGGAAGCGTTCGGCAATGGGGTCACCCGTGAAGCGGGCGACCCAGCCCTCGGGATTCGAAAACAGGCGTATGCACTTGAAATCGGGATTCTCGCCCATGTCGAACCAGTGTTTTACGCCCGCCGGGACACTCAGTAGATCGCCCTGCTCGCACAGCACCAGCCAGACCTGCTGGTCGATGTGCAGGTAAAAAAGGCCGCGCCCTTCGACGAAAAAGCGCACCTCAAACTCACCGTGCGTGTGCTCATTGAGGAACTTCGCTCTCAATTCCGTTTTTTGCGGGTGATCAGGCCGCAAGCTGACAACGTCGGCCGTCTGGAATCCATGATGATCGATCAGCCGGTTCACAGAGGTTTGATAGGCGCTGATGATGTCTTCCTGGCTGGCGGCGGGGGTGAAGACCTGTTCGGCCGTCCAGCGCTCGAACAGAACCCCCACATCGTCCAGTTTTCTGGCGATGTGGTCGGGGTTTTCCAGAATGGTCATCTCATTGGGCTGATTTTCGGGATGGATGGTCAACAGAGTCATGCGGTGGGCGCTCCGTGTAAGCGTGATTCGATATCAAATAAAAATTCCAGTGCCTCGACCTGCCGTAACGCTTCCTGGACGTTGTCCCCCCATGTATAGAAGCCATGGCTGGCGATAATGTAGGCGTGGATATCCCCGTGCTCATCCATCCAGTGATCAATGCGGTTTGCCAGCCTGGGAATATCCTGGTCATTCGGAAATATGGGGATGCGGATCCGGCATTCGTGGGTATTGATGCCCTTGAGTGCCTTGAGTAATTCGTACTGCTCCAGCACGACGCTATTCGTCCGCAAACGCGACAGCAGGGTTGACCCCGGCGAGTGGGGGTGGAGGACGGCACCCGCATCCGGATAGCGCCGATAAAGGGCCGTATGGAGTCGGGTTTCCGCCGACGGTGTCTGGCCATCCAGCGAGCGTCCGTCCGCGTCCACGAGCATGATATCGGCTTCGGTCAGTCGGCCTTTATGGCGTCCTGAAACCGTGATCGCGATACGGCCATCCGCCAGGCGCGCGGAAAAATTGCCGCTGGTTGCGGGAACCCAGCCTCGGCTGTCGATGGTGCGTCCGGCTTCGATCAGTTCCCGGGCGCGTTGTGCAAAATCGTCGGACATCAGCGGTTGGTTATCCAGAGGCAAGGCGTCCATTGAGCAAGAGAATCACATCGGGGAGATGGAGGGGCCAGGCGCCGGGGGCTTGGCTGCGGGTTTAACCCCTGTCGGGAGCCTTCCCTGTAGCGTTTCATGCTGGGCTTTTAGCCGTTTTTCCAATTCGATGATGCCATTTTCCAGCGAGGCATCCATGACCACGATATTGCCCATGGACAGGATAATGCGTTGCAGTTCGGGGATGCGTGTGCCACTGGTGGAGACGATATAAACCGGTTGGACATAAAGCACGGAACGGCCTACCGGCAGCACGATAATCCGGCCCCTGAGCACCCGCGAGCCGCGCTGATCCCACAGGGTGAGCTGACGGGCGATTTCTGGAGCCTGGTCAATCAGTGCGCTGACCTGGGCGGGGCCTTCAACCTGAGACTCCCGGTTGAACCGGTACATGACGATTCGCCTGCTGTTGCTCTTCCCTGCGGTCGCCAAGGGTTCTGTGCCCGGTGCGAAAATGCCGGCAACCGCCAGGACGCTGAGGTTGCTTCGGCCGATCGGGGTCATGGGGTTGAGAAGAACAAAATTGTGGCGCTCGCTCTGGTACCCCTCAAGGGCAGTGGTCAGGTAATAAGGTTTGAGGATGGCGTCGTTGGCCCGCGCGAAATCCCAGGTCTCGGCCTGCTCATAAAAGAGTGCGGGTTCTGTCTGGTGATAGCGGGCGTAGACCTTCATCTGATTGGTGAAAAGATCCTTCGGGTAACGGAGGTGTTCCTTCAGCGCCGGCGGCATCGTGCTGATTTCCTTGAATAATCCGGGGTAAGCGTTGTTATAGCCCTGGATGATGGGGTCGGTTTTGTCGTTGATGTAATAGTCGACATGGCCATCAAAGGCATCGACGACGACCTTGACCGAATTGCGGATGTAATTGAACTGTTGTTCCCCTTCATCGCGATTGAACTGTGCCGAGGTTCGTTTCGAGACGGGATACCAGTCGGATGTCGTGTAGGCGTCGATGATCCAGAAAATCCGTTTCGGTGTGATGACAATGTAGGGGTCGTGATCGAGATTCAGGAATGGCGTCAGCTCGCGGACCCGCTCAACGATATTGCGATGAAACAGGGCTTTGCTCTGGCTGTTGATATTGACCGAAAAAAACAGTTTCTCGTCACGGAAATAGAGGGCGAACAATAATTTACGGAAGAGGGATGAGATAGGGACGCCGCCCGACCCGGTGTAGTTGAAGCTGGACTCTTCGTCTGCGCTGGGAATTCCGACCAGATCAAGTTTGTTGGGGACGATGGCGTAGGCGAGGTTCTCCTCACCATAGTAAATGTCTGGGCGTTCCACGACCTCAAACTGGCCGTTGGACTGCATGGTCAGGTCTTGCAGGTACCAGTGCATCGAGGTCTGGCCATCCTGGGCCGCCGGGGTGGCTACGGCACCATACCCATGGGTATAACGCAGGTGCGTGTTTTCCCAGTTTTGCGCGGCCGGCGGCAGCAGGCTTATGTTGTTTTCCCGAGCGGCCAGATTCACCTGCTCCAGGCGCCCGTTGATCATGTAGCGGTCAACGTCGACGTTGGTGAAATGGTAGTAAGGCCGGATACCTTGAAGTTGCTGGTAAACATCATCCAGAAATTCAGGGTCCCAGACCGGAATGTTGTACAGGTGGGAGCGTAATTCCGGGTCCAAAACGTCATCCGCCGGCAACCCCGGAGAAATATCGATATTCGTTATGTTGTTCAGATCATAAGCGGCCAGCGTCGAATCGATATTGTTCTTCATGCTGGTCCACTCGGTTTTGACCGGATTGGGCTTGACGACAAACCGGTCAAGCATCTCCGGAATGGCGGCGATATTGTGGATAACCAGGGTGGCCAGAAAAATCGAACCCAGTGAGAGAGCGGGCACCCATCCCTTACGTTGATGAATGGTCCACAGTCCCGCCAGTACCGCGCCAATCAAGCTGATGATGGATAACCAGATCAGCGGCAAGTGGTAGTTAAGCTCCAGAAATCCCGGACCAAAGAATTGCGGTTCATGTGCCTCCGTGTAGAGAAGCTGGTAGCGCTCTAACAGGAATCCCCATGCCAGTATCAGCATCGTGACAATGGCCAGTCCTGAAAGGTGGACTTTCGCGCCGGGCGCCCATTCCTTCCCTTTGCCGGCTGCGATTCGATGCTCAAGAAAATAAAGCAGGGTAATCGCGGCGGTCAGGATGATCGTGGCGATCAGCATTTCCTTCTGAATCAGCTGGAAGACGGGGAAGGAAAACAGGAAGAAACTGATGTCCTGCCCAAAAACGAAATCCTGTACGCCAGACTTGGGGCCGAAAACGAAGAGGAGTGCCGCATGCCAGTCCTTGTAAAAGGGGATGGCAATGCCAATCGCCATAATCAGCGAAAGCGGGATGTAAACCCGGATCGAACCGGTCTGGAAAAGATTCAGGAACCGTTGTCTGCGGCTCATTTCATCACGGCCCATGGACGCCAGCCGGTCTTCATCGACTCCCAGAAAGCGGGAGGCGGCCCAGAAGTTCAGGATGAAAATGAGGAAGAAGAATAGTGTTACCGCCCCCGCGAGAATGTAACGGTAAAGCAGCTTGAGCCAGAAAAATTCCTGCAACCCCAGTTCGACGTGCCACCAGAAATCCACGATGAGGTCGGTGAAAACCAGTCCCGCGCCCAGCAGTAAAGCGGCCAGTCCGGCGAGGGCCAGCACAATCAGGAGTAACAGTTTTTTCCAATTTTCCATGGGAGTCTCGGAGGATACGGTCAATGAGGCGGGATATCGGGAGGCAAAAAGCGGTTTTGGCACGATTGTAAGGTATCTGGTCCGACCGGGGTATCTGGGGCGAATGTGCCTTGTATGCGACAGGGTATTTCCTTGCCGGTAGCGGTGTTTTACGAAAGGTGCTGATATAGTGAGGCATGCACCCGCCGGAGACACTCATGACCCCTACTGACCTCGCCTCCCTGGAAGCCATTATTCAGCGTCATGGCCCCCAGGCCACCGAGCTGTTGCAGATTCTGCGTCAGATACAGGCGCGGTTTCGGTGCATATCGAGGGACGCCATGCGCGTCGTTGCCGACGCGCTGGCGGTTCCCTTGACACAGGTTCAGTCTGTGACCGAGTTCTACACTTTCCTGACGACGGAGCCCGCCGGCCAATTTGATATTCGCCTGAGTGATTCGATCACCGACCACATGCTGGGCAGCCGGGAACTCGCCGGGTATTTCTGCCAGCGGCTAGCGGTCAGGCCGGGTCAGACGCGCGCGGATGGCGCCGTCAGTTTCAGTTTTACTTCCTGCACCGGTATGTGCGATCAAGGCCCGGCGGCCTTGGTCAACGGGCTGGCGTTAACCCGGCTCGACCGGGGGCGTATCGACCAGATAGCCACGCTAATCGACGCGGGAACGCCACTCGAACGGTGGCCGGTCGATCTGTTTCAGGTGGATGACAATATCCACCGCTCATCGCTATTGCTGGATGGACACATCGAGCCGGGTTCGGCCATTCAGCGGGTTTTTCAGCAGGGGCGTGAAGCCCTATTTGACACGCTCGATCAGTCCGGTTTGCGTGGTCGCGGCGGTGCAGGTTTCAAGACCGCTGCCAAGTGGCGGTACTGTTATGAAGGTCAGGAAGGGGCGATTCCCGGTGATCCTGCCGTAAAGCGCTTCGTGGTCTGCAATGCCGATGAAGGCGAGCCCGGTACGTTCAAGGATCGGGTGCTGCTGCAACGGCAGGCCAATGAAGTCTTCGAGGGTATGACGGTCTGTGCGGCCCTGGTCGGCGCTCAACAGGGTTTCCTCTATCTGCGCGGTGAGTATCTCCATCTCCATGAGCCGTTGCAGCGCGTCCTCGAAGAACGCCGTCAGCGAGGTCTTTTAGGCCGGAATATCCTCGGGCACCAAGGGTTCGATTTTGATATCCGCATCCACCTGGGTGCGGGGGCCTATATCTGCGGTGAGGAATCTGCCCTGATCGAATCGCTGGAAGGCAAGCGCGGCAATCCCCGCAACCGGCCTCCCTATCCCGTCACCCACGGCTACCTGGGCCAGCCGACCGTCGTCAATAACGTGGAAACCTTTGCCGCCGCCGCGCGGATTGCTTTGCACGGGGGTGCCTGGTTTGCCGCAGAGGGTACGGGTAAATCCACCGGCACCAAGATTTTGAGCCTCTCGGGAGACTGCGCCCGCCCGGGTATTTACGAATATCCTTTTGGGACGGCCATCACCCGCATTCTCGAAGATTGCGGGGCGAAGGACGTTTTCGGGGTCCAGATCGGCGGCCCCTCGGGTACCTTTATTTCCACGAATGAGTTCGATCGCAAGCTGGCTTTCGAGGATCTTGCCACCGGCGGTTCCTTCATCGTGTTCAACCATACGCGTGATGTGCTCGAAATTGCCCGTAATTTCACCCACTTTTTCGCGCATGAAAGCTGCGGGTTCTGCACGCCTTGCCGGGTCGGCACTGCGCTGTTGCGCAACATGCTGGACAAAATCTGCCAGGGTCACGGCACGCCGCATGATCTGGTCGAACTGACCCACATGGCCAGGCTGGTCAAGACCACCAGTCACTGCGGTCTCGGCCAGACGGCAGCCAATCCGATCCTTGGCACGCTGGAGCGTTACCCGGACCTGTATCAGGAACGGCTCAAGGCGATCAGCTTTGAGCCGGGCTTTGATCTGGACGGTGCGCTGGAAATTTCGCGTCGGCTTACCGGCCGCGACGACGCGCATGCCCATCTGGAACAGGCCGGCTGAACTCTACCGTCATCCCCTTTGCGAAAGGCGTCACGATGAACTCCAACACCATTACCA
>SXQV01000253.1 GCA_005792805.1 Methylococcaceae bacterium
CCAGATGACAGCCACCGAATCGGAGCGTCTGAACAGAACAACGAATTCACTTCGCTCAAAAAAGCCCCACTTTGCCTGATAGTCCTCGCACACCCAGCGCAAGTGCTCGGGTGTCACGATACGACGCATACGCTCGGTAAAATCCCGCGTGTGTTTGGCGTGATTGATTTCCGTGGAGCCCTCCATCATGTTGCGCATAATGGGCTCCACGAGTGCGAGAATTTCGCCGTCTGTTAAATCTGTATCTATTCGAGACATTTGTCATTGAGCGTGAATTATGGCGGGAGCGGCCATGGAGAGCGGGCATTGGCGACGAGAAGCGGCGAAAATGGCAGTCACCAGACCCCCCTTCCATGCCCGCCACGAATGCTACGCTCCATCATCGCACCCCGCAATTCCTGGCCTTCATGCAAACAGACCCTGCTTTTGCATGGCCTCAAGCAGGACTAAAAAGGCCCTCCGAGTTGAAGCAAAGGCAAACTGATCGGGATTCACGTCGCACGGATCAACCCGCACAATCTCCGCCACATCATCCGCCGCTCGCAGCGGGTCACCATTCAATGCCTCACAGACAAAAAACATATCCGCTGTCTTATAGGGAATGCCCGCATAGCGATAATCGTTAGGCGCGCTAGTCAGATAGCGCAAATCTGACACCTCGATTGATAGTTCTTCAAGGATCTCCCGTCGCAGCCCCTCCTCTACACTTTCATCGAACTCGATGAATCCGCCCGGCACATCCAGCAAACCCTTGCCAGGCTCCTGTGCCCGCACACATAGCACCAGACGGTCACCGGCAAACACAAAAGCCCCGGCGGCAGCGGCGGTATTGAAGAAGAAACTAAGGCCACACGACGGACACAGCAACTGTCGATCCCGCTGAATCTGCGGCCATTCGGCCGCACAGCGGGGACAAAATCTAAAGATATGGCTCAACTCTTCAGACATGGCAGTTCCCCCGTTAACAGTGTGCGGTGCAGGAGCAAGCACAGAATCGGCTCATATAGACCGAAGTTTCGCCGGCATATCGGCTTTCTCGGTACGGTTCAGGTTGTTTTGAACCTACATCCATGATGTAATAATTTCGACAAAAAACCTTTGGCGATTGCATTTCTCCACCCCATAGCGCACAGAGACAAGCCGTGAAAACCTTTGAAAAACTATTGCTGGAAAATAAGGCCTGGGCCCAGGATAAAGTCACCGCCGATCCAAGCTTCTTCGAGCGAATGGCTGACGTCCAGAAACCTGAAGTCCTATGGATCGGCTGTTCAGACAGCCGGGTTCCCTCGGAAATCATCGTCAATGCCGAACCCGGCGAGATGTTCGTGCACCGCAACATTGCCAACCAGGTCATCACCACCGACTTTAACGGCCTTAGCGTATTGCAGTACGCCGTGGATGTGCTCAAAGTCAAGCATGTGATCGTATGCGGACACTACAACTGCGGCGGTATCCGTGCGGCGTTAAAGAAACAGAGCCCCGGACTGCTGATGGTCAACAAATGGCTAAAGCACATCAAGGACGTGTATCGCCTGCACCAGAATGAGCTGGAATCCTTAGGCTCGGAAAGTCATCGGGTCAATCGCCTGGTCGAACTCAATGTGATCGAGCAAATTTATAACATCGCCCACACCTCCATCATTCAAAGCGCATGGAAGAAAGAACAACGCCCCACCCTCCATGGCTGGGTCTACGGTGTTGATAATGGCATCATCAAAGAGCTGATCAATTTACCACCGGGAAGCCAGCTAAACCCGATTTACCAGTACGCCGACGAGGACTAATCAGCCGCACCAAGCCGACAGGATTTTGGGGGTTCAGGAGCCATGAGTAAAACGGTTGATCTGATAAAGCCCCATGGTCACGGAAGGCGGCCCCACGCCTGAACCTATTCACGCATAATAGGTGGTGGATTAAAATCTGCGTCTACCCCGGCTCTGCCGGGAATCTGGAAACCCATCAAGCACGGACGTGGCCCACGGGGTCAACTATTCGCCCGTCCCGTGCCGACCGGGGCACAAAAGGACTGCCACAAAACCCGCTCATCGAACCGGAGCATAAATTCCCATGAAAACACTCAAAATCCTGAAATACCTGACCATCCTGGGCCTTGCATTCACCGTCTACGGATGTGCCGGCAGCAAAACCCTGGATGTCAGTCGTTCTGACACCGTAAAAATCAACAAACCCTCCTTCGTCCTCGTTCAGGATTTTGCCATTGACGAGAACTCGGTCAAAGGCAGTTCATCCCCGCTGGCAAAGCTGGAAAACCTGACCGACAGCCATCATGAGCAGGCAGACAAGCAGGAAGTGATGCGGGACGCCAACGATGCCCTATATGACAAACTGGCCAGCCAACTAAGGGAAATGGGATTCTCGCCAGTCAGGGCAAAGGCAGGACAAGCCCCAAAACAGGGTGAAGTCATGATCACGGGTCAGTTCACCCGCATCGATGAAGGCAATGCGGTTCGCCGCGCCCTGGTCGGATTCGGCGCGGGTCAGTCCAGCGTGGATGCCCTCGTTCGAGTAGTCACCGCCAACCAGTACGAGCTTTTGTCCCTCAAGGCGCATGCCGATAGTGGCAAGACCCCCGGCGCGGCCGTCACCGCAGGCGTGGGTGCCGCCGCAGGGGCCGGCGCCGCCGCAACAACCGCCACCAGCGTAGTGCGGGGGGGTGCCAAGGTGTATCAGTCCGCTATCTCAACCCAATCAACCGAAATTGCAGAGAAGATTGGAGAGGAATTCAGCAAGCTAGCCAAAAGCCAAGGCTGGATCGCCCCATAAAGCATGACCTGGGGTTGGCAGGCCGCGCCAATCGGCATCCCTTCTGGTGTCGAGTGGATGCCCGTGCGCTCATGACCCGCCTCTCTGGCGGGTCGGGCCGGTACAACCCCGCTTGAATCCACGCGCCTCAATGGCACCCACCATCAGGCCAGCTGAACGATCAGTGCTTCACTGCGCCTGGCCCAAAGGCTCCCGCCAGCGCCAGTTCATATCCATCACCAGAGACACCGGCAACATTGCGGATATGGACGGTGACATGACTGTCCTGGGCGGCGCTGAGGTAGTTGACGATGCTGCCAAGAATATCCTTGTCGATAAACTCGGCTCGTGAACCGTCAATAATGACGTGAGCACCCGGTTCGATTTGATCCAGCATTTCTCGCAGCAGCGCTTTATTGAGAAAGGACACATCCTTGCGAAGGCGCAACAGGTAATTGTTGCCATCCCGCGTCAACGAAATTGCCGCCTTGAAGTTGGCCCTCATCACGAACAGCAGCCCCAGCACCATGCCGATGGAAATACCCTTCAGCAAGTCGGTCGCCAGAATGGCTAAGACGGTGATAAGGAATGGCAGGAACTGGTCACGCCCACGGTGAAACATATCCAGAAAAATTGCAGGCCTGGCCAATTTATACCCTGTAATCAGAAGCACAGCCGCCAGTGCCGAAAGCGGAATGGTGTTAATCCACTCCACCAGAAAGAGAACGCTTAGCAGCATAAAAAGACCATGGACAAAGCTGGCAATTTTGGTGCGGCCACCAGCACTGACATTGGCAGCGCTGCGAACAATGACCGAAGTAATCGGCAATCCACCCAGCAAACCACTCACAATATTGCCGACCCCCTGAGCCTTAAGTTCCTGATTGGTGGGCGCCACGCGCCTGAAGGGATCCAGCTTGTCGATGGCCTCCAGACTCAGCAAGGTTTCCAGACTGGCGATGACCGCGATGGTAAGCGCCAACGTGTAGACCTGAGGATTGGCCAATTGGGAAAAATCTGGCGTGATGAGGTGATCATAAAGATCCCCGAGTGTCTTGTGGGCCGGCAAGCTAACCAGATGTTGCCCTTCAATTTCGAGCATGCTGCCCTTGCTGTAGACGCTGAAAATGACCCCCCAGAGCACGGCAACCAGCGGACCGGGGATCAGCGTAAACCATCGATTCCTTTTGAGGCAGGCCGTCTCCCACAGCATCATGATCAGTAGCGACACAGCCGTAACCATCGTCGCACCGGGGGAAATGGCACTGAAGGCGTCCCCAATTTCAAATAGGGTCGACGTGGGCGTCTGCGGAGAATAGGTTTCGTCGATGATCGCATCGACCCCGAATCCAACCGCATGCGGCAGCTGCTTCATGATGAGGATAAGCCCGATGGCGGTCAGCATGCCCCGGATCACCGCAGATGGAAAATAAGCCCCGATTACACCCGCCTTCAGGTATCCAAAAATCAGTTGCAGTATCCCTGCCAGGACAACGGCTACCAAAAAAGGCTCGAAGCCTCCCACCTGCCCGATCCCCTGCAGCACGATCACAGTAAGACCCGCCGCAGGCCCGGATACACTGAGTTGAGAGCCACTTAGCAGGGACACGACAAGGCCGCCCACGATACCGGCGATCAGCCCCGAGAACAGCGGTGCACCGGAGGCCAGCGCAACGCCCAGGCACAGCGGCAAAGCAACCAGAAAAACGACCAGACCAGCGGGTATGTCGTGTCCAAGATTTTGCAGGTAATCAGCAAACTGTTGGCGAGCCATGATAAAAGTGTTCCAGGATGAGCACCTGAGTTTCGGTGCGATACTATTAAATCAACCGGAAAGGCTCATTGCAACCCGAATAAAGAGCTACGCGAAAGTTTCGGTTTTTTTAGACCGCTTAATTTCCTGATTTCGGTTTTTGTGAACCGTCCGCGCCCATCGAAGGGCGGGTTGCGAGAAATCATCAACAGCCCATTCATCAATAACAGCGCCTGCGCCCGTTATACTCAATACACGTTTTCGATTCCGGATTTTTAGACATGCCTTTATGGAAGCCACTTAGAGCGACGCTGGCGGTGATCGCATTGACCCATGCAGGGACAAGCCTGGCCGAAGACAATCCCACTGATTGCCGCGAGTCCAGTGCAGTGACTGTATGGACATCGCCGGCCCGGCCCGTTCCGGGCGAACCACTCAGAATCATGGTGGTGGCAACCGACCATGCCGCCGATGGCATGACGATAATCGACGACCGTGGAATGGGCTCGCCGGTTCGGGTGACCCGGCGCGGGGGGCCGCCGTGGAGCCTGGAGGGTGAAGTCCGGTCATTTTCTGCAACCCGGCCCATGCAGATTGAGGTCCACCGCGACGGCGAGACCGTTGGCTGCCGCCGCCTCCCGATGGACAGCCGCACTTTTTCAGCCGGAGCGAACCCATCGCCCTCCTGGAATAGAGAGACCGAGGCCTTTTATTCCGCCTGGATCGAGACGTTGTTTGATGCCCCCGCCAGCGAGAACCTGAGCTTCAAATCCCTGGAGCCCGTGTTGCGCGACCCGGAACGCAATTTCCTTTATGACCATTTGAACCAGGGCGAGGATGCCCGGCTCCCGGCAACTCCGGATTGCGCCGACCTGCCCTACTTTCTTCGCACTTATTTCGCCTGGAAAATCGGGCTACCCGTAGCTTTTCGTGCCTGTGACCGGGGCACAGCCAGCCGTCCGCCACGCTGCGGTCCGTCGACCGTCGATGATCGCTTTACCCAAGGCAGCGCCTCCGCCAGCCGTTTCACAGGACTGATGCGGCAAATCGCCGACACCGTGCATTCCGGCAGTGCGCGCACGGCACTGGACGATGAATCCACGGATTTCTATCCGGTTGCGCTGGACCGGGACTCGCTGTGGCCGGGTACCATTTATGCCGATCCTTACGGCCATGTACTGATGATCGCCAAGTGGTTACCCCAGGAGTCTTCGGGGTCGGGTACGCTCATGGCCGTGGATGCCCAGCCGGACAACTCCGTTGCACGGAAGCGCTTCTGGGAGGGTAACTTTCTGTTTGCCAGCAACCCCGGCGCCGGGCCCGGCTTCAAGGCTTTTCGACCGCTGACCTCTGACAGCGGCCACTTGCGCGCTCCGTCCAATCGCTGGCTGGCCGTTCATGCCCCGGTGGCGCCGTATTCCGATCAGCAGGAGGGGATGGACCCGGATGATTTCTACGCGACCATCAGCAAGCAAATCAATCCGCAGGGTCTGGCCCCTGAAGCGGCCTATGACGCCATGCTGGAAGCGCTGGTTGAACAGATCGAAACCCGGGCAGGCGCGGTCGATAATGGCGAAAGCTATCTCAAACAACATCAGGGAGCGGTGGTGTCCATGCCCTCGGGCGCGGCTATCTTCGAAACCATCGGCCCATGGGAGGATTACGCGACACCCTCCCGGGACATGCGTTTACTGATTGCCCTGAAGGTGATTGCCGGATTGCCGGAGCAGATGACCCACTACCCTGCTCTATTTTCACTGGGCGGCCGCAGCCCGGAAGCGGCCAGCGAGGACATCCGCCGGCGGCACGAACAGAGCATCGCCCAGCGACACATCCGCTATACACGCAGTGATGGCCGTTCCTGGGAACTGTCTGTCGCCGATATTTTTGCGCGGCGTGAGTCGCTGGAAATGGGCTACAACCCGAACGATTGCGCGGAGAGCCGTTGGGGCGCGGCCCCGGGCAGCGAGGAATACGAAACCTGCCGTCGGCATGCACCGCCAGATCAGCAAGCCAAAATGGCTCAATACCGCCGCTGGTTCCAGCAAACCCAACGCCCCACCCGGTAACCCCGCATGATCAAGCCCCTCATCGCCGTCTCGCTCGCTTCGCTGCTGCTCCTGACCGGCTGTGCCGGCAAAAAGAAACCCGCCGCCAGCCAGAAACCGCCCGAGCAAGTCCAGACCTCCGCCCAGCCGACCACCGGGACGGCGGCCAGAGTCAGACAACGCATCCTCAAGATCGCCAGTCAGGAATGGGACTATTTCGGACGGCAAACCATCCAGCTGGATGAGTCCGGTGAAAGCATTCCGCATGTCGGGCATTGGGAAGACGATGGGGACCCATGGTCAACCCGGGTGAACTGGTACTGGCGTGCCGTCAGCAAACCGGGGCTCGACGGGTTCGATTGCAAGGAACCCTGGTCGGCCGCCTTTATCAGCTGGGTAATGCAGCAAGCCGGCCTCAGCCACAGCCAGTTTCCAGGGTCGGATGCGCACTGGAATTACATTCACTACTTCGTCGACGGCGCACGTGACGCCAGCACGGCGTTTGTCAGCCACCCCATCCGGGAATACTCACCCAAACCGGGCGATCTGATCTGCGCCACCCGTGGTACTCATGGCTTCATTCCTGTCTACGGCGAGGATCCTGCCGCCGTTTTGCGGGGTCATGCAAAACTGCACTGCGACATCGTTGTGGACAAACGGGGCAACAGTCTGGCCACCATCGGCGGCAATGTCCGCAATTCTGTCTCCAGAACCCAACTGGCCCTGGGTCCGAATGGCTTGCTTAAACCCAGCGAACAGCGGCCCTGGTTCGTGGTGCTGGAGAATCGGCTGGGCCCGTAAGAGGCAAGGTTTTTTTTGCAAACGGGACTGTGTTCAGTCCGTGCAGGATCCGTTCGTCCTGCCGAGAGTCACTGCTGACTGCCGGGCAGGCGGCGGGCCGCGCCAGTGAGGATTTTTCGGCTCCTAGCCACGGAATGTGGGCATGCCGCTGCGCATCATGTTGCCTTTCATGCCACGCATCATGCCGAGCAGGTTGCCCTTCTTGAACTTCTTCATCATTTTCTGCATCTGGTCAAACTGCTTGAGCATCTTGTTGATGTCCTGAAGGTCCGTGCCCGAGCCTTTGGCGATGCGCTGTTTGCGCGAAGTATTGATGATGTCGGGATCCAGGCGCTCTTTCCTGGTCATCGAATTGATGATGACGATCTGCTGCATCCATTCGTTATCGGTGATCTTTTCCTTCACATGCTGCGGCACATTACCGGCACCCGGCAGCTTGTCCATCATGGCGGTCAGACCACCCATGCTTTTGAGCTGCTGCAACTGGTCGTGATAGTCGTTGAGATTGAAGGCCTTGCCCTTCTGCATCTTCTTGACCAGCTTTTCGGCTTTGGCCTTGTCGATATTTTTTTCGGCTTCCTCGATCAGACTGAGCATGTCGCCCATACCGAGATTACGTGAGGCAATCCGATCCGGATGGAACCGCTCCTGCGCGGCGGTCTTTTCACCGACGCCGAGGAACTTGATGGGCTTGCCCGTGATGTGCCTGACGGAAAGCGCCGCCCCACCGCGCGCATCGCCATCCGTCTTGGTCAGAATCACGCCGGTCAAAGGCAAGGCGTCACCAAACGCCTTCGCGGTATTGGCGGCATCCTGACC
>SXQV01000033.1 GCA_005792805.1 Methylococcaceae bacterium
CCCGCCCGACCTATGTCGGCGGCCTGGGTTTCTCGATGAAGTGGAACATGGGCTGGATGCATGACACCCTGGAATACTTCAATAAAGATCCGATTCATCGCCACTATCACCATGACCAGCTGACCTTCGGCCTGCTCTATGCCTTTACCGAGAACTTCATCCTGCCGTTTTCGCATGACGAAGTTGTTCATGGCAAAGGATCGCTACTGGCGCGCATGCCAGGAGACGACTGGCAGCGCTTCGCCAATCTGCGGCTGCTCTACACCTACATGCTGACCTACCCAGGCAAGAAACTGCTGTTCATGGGTTGTGAGTTTGGTCAGGGCACGGAATGGAACGCGACCAAGGAACTCGACTGGTATATGTTGGACTATCCACTTCACCAGGGAGTCTCTAAGGCATTGGGAGACCTGAATCGCCTTTACACCGAAACACCAGCGCTGCACCGAGGCGACTTCAGCCATGAGGGCTTTGAATGGATAGACTGTCACGACGCCTCACAATCCGTGCTGAGCTACCTGCGGCGAACGGGGGATGAATTTGTGTTGGTGATATTCAACTTCACACCGGTCCCTCGTCAAAACTACCGGATCGGCGTCCCGGAAGCCGGCGTCTATCAGGAAATTTTCAACTCCGACTCGGTTTACTACGGGGGCAGCAACGTCGGCAATCAGCCCATCAGGACTGAACCCAAAAATTGGATGGGACGGCCCCACTCGATCAATCTGACGGTCCCACCGTTGGCGGGCCTCGTACTCGCAAAACAGAAATCCGCAAGCCATTGACCCGTCCGCGACCCGAATGAAGAAGATTCTTTTCGTCACCAGCGAAGCCTTTCCGCTAATCAAGACCGGCGGCCTGGCCGATGTGTCCGGCAGTCTGCCGATTGCCCTCAAGGCGCTGGGCCATGATGTACGCATCCTGATTCCAGGCTACGCTTCTGCCGTCGCGGCGGGTAATTTCACGCCACTGCAGCTACCCGGCGGCAGCAAAAGCCCGAGCCTGCTGACAGGCAACCTGCCCGGTGCCGACGTGCCAGTCTATGGGCTGATTCACGAAGCTTATTTTGGCCGGACTGGAAATCCCTACCTGGGACCCGATGGCAAACCCTGGCCGGACAACGCCGAACGTTTCTCCCTGCTGTGCCATGTCGCCGTCGACATGGCGATGAATCGTCTGGGGCTCGATTGGAAACCCGACGTAGTGCACTGCAATGACTGGCAAACCGGTCTAATCCCGGCGCTACTCAACGACGAGCCGCAGCGCCCCGCGACGGTGTTCACCATTCACAATCTCGCTTATCAGGGCGTGTTTCCGCACGAGACCTTTGTCCGCCTGAGACTGCCGAGCCGTTTCTGGTCGCCGACAGCGCTGGAATTCTACGATCAGCTCAGCTTCATCAAGGGCGGACTGGTTTTTTCCGACCGCATCAGCACAGTCAGCCCGACCTATGCGGAAGAAATACAGGGACAGGAATTCGGCTGCGGACTGGAGGGACTCCTGAGCCATCGCAAGAATCGGCTGAGTGGCATCCTCAATGGCATCGACATGGATGCCTGGAACCCCGCTCAGGATCCTTACCTGCCTATTCATTTCGATATCAGGTCGCTTAAAAAACGCCAGAACCTCAAAGCCGAGCTACAGAAAAATTTCAGCCTCCCGGTAAATCCCGATATTCCCCTGCTGGCCTGGGTGGGCCGACTGGTCGAACAGAAAGGCACCGATTTACTGCTGGAAATCATGCCGCGACTGATGTCGTTACCGCTGCAAATTGCCATGATTGGCAGCGGCGATACCCGCTACGAACAATCCCTGCAACACTGGGGAAAACTCTTCCCGGATCGATTCGCCATTCGGCTGGGTTACGATGAGGCGGGGGCGCGACTGGTGGAGGCCGGAACGGATTTGTTCCTCATGCCGTCGCGATTTGAACCCTGCGGACTCAACCAGCTCTACAGCCAGCGCTATGGCGCCATTCCGCTCGTCCGGCGAGCGGGCGGCCTGGCCGATACCGTGGTTAACACCACACCCGAAACACTCAAGGCGGGCACAGCAACGGGTATCGTATTTGATGAAACCACACCCGATGCTTTTTTCGAGGCGGTCGAGCACGCACTGGCCCTTTACGCCAAACCCGCCGCCTGGCGTAAAGTGCAAAAAACGGGCATGGAAAAGGATTTCTCCTGGGAAATCAGTGCACGGCAGTATGTCGATCTGTACGACCAGGCACAGCTGGATCGACTAGGTATTACCGCATGAGCGATCGGTGACTTCCGGAGCTCAGGAGTCGCAGGAATCCAAACTGCCACCCCTGAATTGAGTCCATCACCGCTACTGCCAAAGGAAACTCCCCACCCAGGCAAGCGCGCCGGGTGTCAGATAGATCCCAGGGGGTTGGCGGCAAACCAAGACACAGCAAAGCCTGAGTAAGGACTGGCCCAATAACTGGCATGAGACTCACATTTTCCTCAAGGTCGATGATCTTGACGCCGACCAGCCCCGATCGCATTCAATCCCGAGTCTTTTACTCCACGATTTATATCTGACGCACTTTAACGAGAGAGGCCCGCGATGTTAGCTCCCGCGCTTGCACTTGAAGATTACGCACTGCTGGATGAGGCCGAGTGCGAAACCCGCATTGAAACGGCCAAACGTGAACTCGGCAATCGCTGCGTGATCCTCGGACATCATTACCAGCGGGATGAGGTTTTCCGTCATGCCGACCTCACGGGCGATTCATTGAAGCTGTCACGCGAGGCCGCACAGTCCGGCGCCCAATACATTGTCTTTTGCGGCGTGCATTTCATGGCTGAGGTGGCCGACATACTCTCGCGCCCGGATCAGGTGGCGATTCTGCCTGACCTGGCGGCGGGTTGCTCCATGGCCGACATGGCCAATTTGCCTGCCGTTGAGCGAAGCTGGCGCGAACTATCCCAGATACTCGACCCCGACCAGACCATCACCCCGGTCACCTACATCAACTCCGCCGCCGATCTCAAGGCCTTTTGCGGCCGTCACGGCGGTATCGTCTGCACCTCCAGTAACGCCAGAAAAATCCTGGAATGGAGCTTTGCCCAGCGCGAAAAAGTGCTGTTCTTTCCCGACCAGCATCGGGGACGCAATACCGGCTACCGCATGGGCATCCCCCTGGATGAAATGGTCACCTGGGATTTCACGCAACCCATGGGCGGGCTGACCGAGAACCAAATCCGCAAGGCCAGGATGATTCTGTGGAAAGGCTTCTGTTCGGTTCATCAGATGTTCAAACCCGAACAGATCGACCGTTTCCTCGAAAAACACCCTGAAACCCGCATTATTGCCCACCCGGAGTGTTCGTTCGACGTTTGCGAAAAGGCGCAATACATCGGCTCCACCGAATACATTCTGCAAACCATCCGCCAAGCCGAAGCGGGTACCCGTTGGCTGGTGGGCACCGAACTCAATATGGTCAACCGGCTGGCCAATGAAATGAAGCAAAGTGGCGTCGACGTGCATTTCATGTCGCCCACGGTCTGCATGTGTTCGACCATGTTCCGCAC
>SXQV01000034.1 GCA_005792805.1 Methylococcaceae bacterium
CCCCATGCAGGTGCGCTACCAGGCTGCGCTACACCCCGAAGGGTCGAATGATAGCCGTTGAGGCTACGCCAAGTCAAAATTAAGTGGGGGTGTATTGTGTTTGGCCCCACACCGGAGCGGGGCTTGGTCGTTCTTTCGGTCTGGATTTGGCGGCGGTGGCGGAGTCGATCCATTACTATGGCCCGAATCATTTATGGATGTACTTGCGTGCCTAAATCGCTTTTTCGCCTTTATCCGCCACCGTATGAAGAGGTCAGTCTGAAGGGCTTGTATCTTCGGGAGCTATTAAATCAGCGTGGTTCCACCGAGCGGCCTTTCGTTTACGCCAATTTTCTGACAAGCCTTGATGGCCGCATTGCTCTTGAAGATGCCAAGGGCGAGCCGTACTTGCCGAAGTCGCTGACAACACCGGATGATTTTCGGCTGTTTCTGGAGCTCCAGTGCCAGGCGGACTGTCTCATTACCCATGGCGGTTATTTGCGCGCTCTGAGCCGGGGACGCCTGGGTAATATCCTCCAGATTGGTGTCCACCCATTGGGGGCAGATCTTTTGGGCTGGCGAATCAGGCAAGGGTTGTCTCCCCAGCCCGCAGTTGTGATTGCCAGTGCCAGTCTTGACTTCCCCATGCCTGAGTCCATCCGGAAAAGTGGTCAGTCCTGCTATATCGCGACCGGCGAGGGTGCTGACCCGGTACGGGTGGATTTTTGGCGGAAACAGGGCTACGAGGTAATTTTTGCTGGGCAGGGCAGGATGGTGGAAGGTGGGCTTTTAACGAGCCACTTGGGCCGCTTGGGGTATCGGACGATCTATCTTGTTGCCGGGCCTCATATGCTGGATACGATGGTCAGGGAATCACGATTGTCTCTGTTGTTTCAGACCATCACACATCAGCTGATGGGGGGCGAGGCATTTTCTTCTTTGGTGCCTGGGCCTGAGCTGGGTTCTTTCGGTCATCTGAGGATGGTGTCCCTCTATTACGATCCGGTGGCACCTACGGGGGCAGGGCAGTGGTTTGCACAGTTCGAGTGCTCGGGTCATGAGTCGGCGGGTTGGAGGTAGGTGATGAGTGAGTCGATTAAAGTGGCTTTGGTGACCGGGGCTTCACGACGAATCGGGGCGGAAATTGTGCGGCATTTGCATCAGTCTGGTTACCGAATAGTGCTGCACTTCAATCGTTCGGTGGGTGAGGCCGAGGCGCTGGCAGCCGACTTGAATGACGTTAGGGCGGGTTCAGTGAAAACCTTGCAAGCCGATCTGGGTGGGTCTGTGGCAATGGCTGATTTTGTCGGTCGGGCGGCGGGCTTTTGGGGAAGGCTGGATGCATTGGTAAACAATGCGTCCTCGTTTTACCCAACGCCGATCGGTGAGGTGACGGAAGCCCAATGGGATGAGCTGATGGGCAGCAACCTCAAGGCACCATTTTTCCTGGCCCAGGCGGCGGCGGAACCGCTCGCGCACCATCAGGGGGCGATTGTGAATGTCGTGGATATTTATGCCGAGCGCCCGCTTAAGTCTTATCCGGTTTATTCGATTGCCAAGGCGGGTCTCGCTGCCTTGACACGCTCACTAGCGGTCGAATTGGCGCCGAATGTTCGCGTTAATGGTGTTTCACCGGGTGCCATTCTTTGGCCTGAGCCTAGCCAGGAGGATACCCAGTCTGATTTGCTTGCGCGGGTTCCTCTGGCCCGGTGCGGGTCGCCTGATGATATCGCCCGGGCGGTTGGCTTCTTGCTGCAGGAGGCACCTTACGTGACCGGGCAGGTTTTGACGGTCGATGGCGGTCGTACCTTATCTATTTGATGGGTGAGGTGAGTTTCTTCTGAACCAGTGCGGATTTATCAAATGCGTTCCAGAGTTCACGATAGGTCTTGCCGTTGATCGGGTGACGGTGCTCTGGAGCGATTTCGGCGAGTGGCTCCAGAACAAAGGCATAACGGGTGATTTCGTCCCTGGGCAGACGAAAGTCCTTGTCATCCAGAATCGCACTTCCGTACTGGATGAGGTCAACGTCCAGGGTTCGGGATGAGAACTTTTGGCTATGGCGGGTTCGCCCGTGACGTTCTTCAAGTTCGCGCAGGAGGCGGGCAATTTCTTTTGGATTTCGCTCCGAGTCGAATGCGGCGACCAGATTGTGAAAGGGCGGCCCTTCAAAACCGACAGCGGCGGTTTCATAGGTGCTCGATACGATGAGAGGCCCGAACAGGTCGCTCAGCTCAGTGATCGCTGCTGGAATGTGGGTCTCGGGATCGATATTGCTGCCTATGCTCAAGAATACCTCAGGCATGATCAGGCTTTGACTCCGCGCTCAATTTGAATGCCGACGTCGCTGGCTCCACTGATGGCACCCTTTTTGTTAAGGGTCAGACGCAGCCAGGGCACGGAGAACTCATCCAGAATGATGGTGCTGATTTGCTCCGCGAGTGTTTCCACCAGCAGGAATTCGCTGGCTTCGACGAAGGCGATGATGCGTTTGGACAGGGTTTTGTAATCCAATGTATGGCTGATGTCGTCGGTGGCGGCCGCCTTGCGTATGTCGGTGCCCATCTCAAGGTCGATGATGACGGTCTGGCGAATTTCTCGTTCCCAGTCGTAAATGCCGATGACCGTGTCGATCTGAAGGCCACGCAGAAAAATGATATCCATAAGCAGTTCCATATCTTTTGTGTTTGCTAAGACTTGGTAACATACCCGCTCTGATTCTGACAATACAGCGTGTAATCATCTTTATGACAGTCTGGTTTCTGATTCCCTTGGCTTACCTGATGGGTTCATTGTCTGCGGCGGTAATTGTTAGCAAGCTGTTTAGCTTGCCTGATCCGCGCGAACAGGGCTCAAAAAACCCGGGTGCAACCAATGTGTTGAGGCTGGGTGGCAAAAAAGCGGCTGCGATCACGCTGGCGGGTGATGCCATCAAGGGGCTGGTTCCGGTTGTCCTTGCTAAATATCTGGGTGCGTCGCCAGATATGGTCGCCGCTGTTGGTTTAGCCGCTTTCCTTGGACACCTCTACCCCATATTTTTTGGGTTCAAGGGGGGAAAGGGAGTGGCGACGGCCCTGGGGGTGTTGAGCGGTTTTTCTGGGTGGGTCGGCCTGTCGGTCTTGGCGACCTGGATCTTGATGGCTGTGGTCTTCCGCTTTTCTTCCTTGGCGGCGCTGACGGCGGCCATTATGGCGCCGGCCTATGTCTGGCTTATTTTGCCCTCTCCGGTTTTGGCCGGGGCCGCGTCAGCTATGGCGTTGCTGCTTGTTTCAAGGCACCGTGCGAATATCGGACGGTTACTGAAAGGAGAGGAATCCCGCATTGGTTCAAAGAAGGCTTGATGCGGCTTTCAACCGGGTGGAGCTAGTTCGGCGAGTGGCCAGCGGGGGCGGGCGCTGATCTCCATGGGCTCAAGCTGGCCGGCCATAAGCCGCTGGCAGCCGGCGTAGGCGATCATGGCACCGTTGTCGCCACAGAACTCCAGTCGAGGGAAGTAAATCTGACATCCCTCCTTGCTGGTCATTATCTTCAGTTTCTCTCGCATTAATTGGTTGGCGCTGACACCCCCCGCTACGACTAAACGCTGGAGTCCGGTCTGCTGTAATGCACGCCGGGTTTTGATGAGAAGTGTGTCCACGACCGCTTCCTGAAAACCGGCGGCAACATCTGCGCGGTCTTGTGCCGTGCGCTGGGTGGATTGGAGTGTCACTATCGTATGGGTTTTGAGGCCGCTGAAGCTGAAGTCCAGGCCGGGGCGATCAGTCATCGGGCGGGGGAAATTGAAGCGATGAGCATCGCCCTGACTAGCCAGTTCGGCGATGCGCGGACCCCCGGGGTAGCCTAGTTCCAGCATCTTGGCGGTTTTGTCAAAAGCCTCGCCCGCCGCATCGTCCACGGATTCGCCGAGTATTTCATAACGGCCAATGGCTTCGACATGGACCAATTGGGTGTGGCCGCCGGAGACAAGTAAAGCCAGAAAAGGAAAGACGGGTGGGTTGGGTTCCAGTAGCGGAGCGAGCAGGTGGCCTTCCATGTGGTGAACGCCGACGGCTGGTATTTTAAGGCTCCAGGCCAGGCTGCGCGCTACCGAAGCACCTGCCAGTAATGCGCCAATCAGACCCGGGCCGCTGGTGTAGGCAATGCCCGTGAGCTTGGATGTATCGATTCCGGCGTCTGCGCAGGCCTGCCGGATCAAAGGGATTAGCTTCCTTATGTGGTCGCGTGATGCGAGTTCGGGGACGACTCCGCCGTATTCTGCATGGATCTTGATTTGGCTGTGCAGTCGATGCCCCAGCAGCCCACGTTCAGCATGGTAGATGGCGGCACCGGTTTCGTCGCAGGATGTTTCGATTCCAAGAACAATCACGGTTGTTTTTTGTTTTATTTCGGTAAGAAGGTATAATTATCCGCTTTTATCTGGCCCCGGTTTATCCGGAACTACAACGCATTGAATTCCTTGGGAATATTGGAAAGCTTACATGCCCTCGATCAAAATTAGAGAAAACGAACCCTTTGAAATAGCCATCCGTCGTTTCAAGCGCGCTTGTGAAAAGGCCGGTGTACTGTCTGAGGTTCGTCGCCGCGAGTTTTACGAAAAGCCGACCGAAGAGCGCAAGCGTAAGGCGGCTGCGGCGGTTAAAAGGCATTTGAAAAAGCTTTCGCGTGAGCGTTTTGCCCTCCAGAACCTCCGCAAGGGTCGTCCCCAGACCGAGCGTTAAGCGGCAATGAGCGAGCTCAAAGCCCGCCTACAGTCCGACATGAAGGCGGCCATGAAGGCGGGTGAAAAGGAAAGGTTGGGCGTCATCCGGCTGATGATGGCCGCCATCAAACAGCGTGAAGTGGATGAGCGTATTGAGTTGGGGGATGGCGAAATTGTCGGGGTGCTTGATCGTATGCTCAAGCAGCGCCGGGAGTCCATTGCTCAATATGATGCCGCCGGCCGGATTGATCTGTCGGCTGTAGAAAAAGCGGAAATCGAGGTTATACAAACTTACTTGCCTCAACCTCTGTCGGAATCAGATATTGATGCTCTTATCAACGGGGCGATTTCCGAGACGGGTGCATCCGGTATAAGCGGAATGGGCAAGGTTATGGCGGTGATCAAGGCGCCCATGCAGGGGCGAGCGGATATGACCTTGGTGAGTGCACGAGTCAAAAGTCTGCTGGGTGTCTGATTTCAGCTTCCCGAACAGTGCTGCCTGACCCCTGATTTTTATTGAACGCCGGGTGAGTTTCCGGCGTTTCCCATTGTGGCTGGGGCGTTAGCGCGCCCTCGTACCCCCGATCATCTTGGCGTCACTCTGACGCTAGACTTAGCTTGTTGGCAGTGACGACATGGCCGGCAAAATTCCCGAGTATTTCATCCAGGATCTCCTTGTCCGTATCGATCTGGTCGACTTGATCGATGCGCGAGTTCCGCTAAAGCGCTCCGGCAGCAATTTCATGGCGCGCTGCCCGTTCCATAACGAAAAAACCCCCAGTTTTTCCGTCAATCGAGCTAAGCAGTTCTATTATTGTTTTGGCTGTGGTGCGCGTGGGACTGCGATCAGCTTTTTGATGGAGTACGACCGCCTCAGCTTTCCTGAGGCAGTTGAAACCCTGGCTGATACGCTTGGGCTGTCAGTTCCGCGAGAGCAGGGTGAAGGGCCGGACCGGAAAGCGGCGATGGAATCGGCCCAGGCGCTCCATGCGATTCTGGAGCAGGCCTGCCGTTTCTATCAGCATCTACTCAAAAATCATGCTGACGCCCGGCAGGCTGTTGAGTATCTTCGCCAGCGTGGGGTCAGCGGAGAGGTTGCGCGCCGGTATGCTCTCGGGTTTGCGCCGTCGGGCTATCAGAATCTCCCCGCCGACTGGTCGAGTGAGGTGATGCGGTCGGCAGGGCTAAAAACATCCTCGCCGTCTGGGCGAAGTCATGACTGGTTCCGTAATCGAATTATATTTCCGATCCGTGATCGCCGGGGTCGGGTTGCAGGCTTTGGTGGACGAATCATAGGTGAAGGCGTCCCCAAATACCTCAACTCCCCGGAAACGGAAGTTTTCCACAAGCATCGGGAAGTTTACGGTTTGTATGAGTTGCTTGAGGCGCTACGCAAGCCAGATCTCATCGTTGTGGTTGAGGGGTACATGGACGTGATTGCGCTGGCCCAGTTTGGTATCCAGAATGCAGTGGCAACTTTGGGAACCGCGACCTCCAGTGATCAGGTTGGACTTTTGTTCCGTTACGCATCGACCATTGTCTTTTGCTTTGATGGGGATACTGCAGGCCGGAATGCGGCCTGGAAAGCTCTGGATTCAAGCCTCGCGCATCTCCGTGAAGGTCGTCATCTACGATTTTTGTTGTTGCCGGAGCGGCATGATCCAGATTCTATGGTGAGGGAGGAGGGCGCAGAGGCGTTTAGGCACCGTGTTGAAACGGCACAGCCTTTTTCTGAGTACTTTTTTGATCATCTTGCCGAAGGACTTGATCTCGGTAACATCGAGGGTCGGTCGGCCTTGGTTGGCAAGGCCCAGCCGTTGATTCATAAGTTGCCGCCCGGTGTGTTCAGGGAAATGATCGAGACTCGATTGGAGGCGTTGACAGATCATGCGCCCAAGGGTCCAGTGTCTGGTGGTCGTGGGGTGGACCACTCCAGGGATACCCGGCCAGCGGCTGGACGACCTTCAGCCATGCGAACGCTGCTTGCACTGCTTCTGCAGAATCCTAACCTCATTGAACATATCGACTCGCAGGCAGCTGACCGGCTGTCACGAATCGATCGGCAAGGCCCGCTTGTTGGTGAGGTGATTGAATTTCTGCAAGCGCACCCGCACATCGCGGCGGGTGGGGTGATTGAAGGGTTCCGGGGTTTGCCCAGTAGCGACGTTATTTCTAGGCTGATTGCCTGGGATACCCAGGTTTCAGAGGACAAAATCGAAACGGCGTTTCTGGATTATCTCCGTCATCTCACAGAGGATCGGGTAAAAGAGCGCCGGTTTGAGACACTTATTAACAAGTCACGAGAGCAAAAGCTCTCACCCGACGAACTCCAAGAGTTGAAACGGCTGACAAACCATTGAGCGAATGGGCTGGTTGGCTCTTGTGGACGTTGTCTTCCTCGACCTTCGGATGCGTAACCAATTTTAAATCGGGAGCTCTTTCCGCTATACTGCGGAGTTCCCGACCTTATACCAGATACGGGCTAGTTGATGACTCCTGAACAGCAGCAATCGTTAAAAGAACTCATTGCCAAAGGCAAGATGCAAGGTTACCTGACCTATTCGGAGGTAAACGACCATTTGCCAGGTGATGTTGTTGATCCCGAGCAGATGGAAGAGATCATCTGCATGATTAATGATATGGGTATCGAAGTCCATGAGGACCGGCCCGATACCGACATGATTGCCGAAACCGCTGTGGTGACGGAGGACGATGAAGAAGAAGCGGCGGAAGTGGCTGCTGCCTTGGTGTCTTCTGTCGATACAGAACTTGGACGGACTACTGACCCCGTCCGCATGTATATGCGTGAAATGGGGACTGTGGAGCTTCTGACGCGGGAGGGCGAACTCAAGATCGCTAAGCGTATTGAGGCAGGTATCAACCTTGCTGCTAGCGAGTTGGTGCGTTTTCCTGCGGCCATGAACCATTTTCTCAGTGCATTTGAAAGTGTTGAGAAAGGTGAGATGCGTCTGTCCGAGTTGATCTCGGATTTTTTCGATCCTAATGCCGATGATGCCCCCGTGGAGACGCAGTCAACTGCGGAGGAAGACGGCGGCGAGGATGACGTTGAGGAAGTGGCGGATACTGGTCCTGATCCGGAAGTAGTGAAGGAGAAACTGGTTGTTTTCTCTAAGCGATTCAAGACGGCGACTAATGCTCATAATAAGCATGGCGCACACCATGAAAAGACTCAGAAGGCCTTCGATGCGTTGGCCGAGAGTTTTATGGAATTTAAAAAAACGCCGGTTTTTTTCAAGGAACTCACCGACATGTTACGTCGGACGGTCGAAAAGGTCCGGGAAGAAGAGCGTTTCATACAGGAGTGCTTTGTCAATAAAAGTCGAGTGCCGCGTGCGGAGTTCATTGCCTCGTTTATCGGGAATGAATCGAATCTCGACTGGTTGACATCCTGGCTCGAATCCGGAAAGTCTTATGCGACGACATTGTCTGCTCATGCGGAACATATTCGTTTGGCACAATCGCGGCTTGGTCAGATAGAAAAAGAAAGCTTGATTTCTATCAAGGACATCAAGGATATCAATCGCCGGGTATCGATCGGTGAGATTCAGGCCAGAGCCGCTAAAAAAGAAATGATCGAGGCAAATCTCCGTCTCGTTATTTCTATCGCTAAGAAATACACTAA
>SXQV01000035.1 GCA_005792805.1 Methylococcaceae bacterium
CTTTCCGCCGGATGTCGATGCTCAGGTGGGTCACCGGCGCCACCTTTGTGCCTGTCGATCCAGTGGGCGCAACAGTGCCCATTCGATGAGTTGCACTACCAGAATGAAAGCGATGGAGTAAGCCAGAATGCCGGCCACGTCGAACATCTGAAAAAACAGGTGGAGTTGATACCCCATTCCGTTACTGCGGCCCAGCAATTCGACCACCAGAATGATTTTCCAGATCAGGGCAAGACCGGTGCGGGCGGCGGTCAGCATGAAGGGAAACAGCTGCGGCCAGATGACATGGCGCAGGGTCTTGAGTTGGCCAAAGCCATAGACCTCGGCCATTTCCAGCAAGTCACGGTTCAGGTGCCGCGTGCCTTCCCGGAGCGTGACAATCACGTTGGGCAGTTTGTTGATGACCACGGCGGTGATGGCAGCGGTCTCCACCAATCCAAACCAGACGTAGCAGAGAATGATGGTGACCAAGGCCGGGATGTTCAGCGCAATCACCAGCCAGCTATCGAAAAACCGGTCCAGTCTTGGATGGCGGCCCAGCGCGATGCCGATGACCGTCCCCAATAACAGGGAGAGGGTAAAGCTGACTGCAAGTCGAGCCAGGGTAATGCCGAGGTGATGAGGTAAGCGGCCGGAGGTGATTTCGCGGCCCAATACCCCGAAGACGATGGATGGCCCGGGTAGCACGGCGGATTCCACCACCATGGCCGCTCCCTGCCAAAGGGCAAGCAAGGTCAGGATCGACAGCAGCGGGGCGTAAAGGGTTCTGGTCATCAACGCGGAGTGGCAGGAAGTGATGGTCCGCCCGGTAAGGCGGCCCAGCTGAGACATACTATTGTAATGGCATGGAGCAAATTACCAAGAACGTGGATGTGCGCTGGAGCGTTTAAGCTTTGACATCTGTGCCAGCATCTCTGGGACGGTCACCGCCTCAATCAATACTTTCTTCCTCGTCCGCTGCGACAATCAGCCGCATTTCAGGCGCTTGGAGGAGTGTAGTCTAATGAAACACCATACCAGTCAGCCCGATTGCCCCAGATGACGTAATTACTTTGTCTGACCAAAGCGTGTAGTAAAAAATTACCTTGGTGGAAGTCAGTGGGGCGGGTTGATCGGTATCAAAAAAACAATAAGTGGACACAGGATCCACGGCTGGCGAGAGAGTGTGGACTTTAAAAGCCCCAAAGGTTTGAGGAGATGACACTGTGATTCTAGGAAATAATTGCCTGGTGGATTTGGCTGCCAAGTCAGGGTTCGACTGGCTTGAACCCCCTACTCTGGGGGAACAGGTCGAGCGTATTTATCGCCCGACCCAGGCCTGGAGTTGGATGATGCAGTCCCTTCAGACACCCACACCGGATGAGTGGGTGCGCGACGAGGTGTTGAGTGCCTGGCGCCGTTGTCTTGAAGATCACCAGATTCAATATGGGATAGAGCACCCGATTTCCGTTCAAAAGGATAGGGATTTGGCGATTCCTGACCGGAGTTTGATTCTCCGGATCGTTAGGCTGGCCCTTGAGTCAATCCGCCCCCTTTTGCGTGATGGGTCCATCACGCTCTGTGTGTCAGATAGTAAAGGGGGATTGCTGGCCCTAATGGGGCGATCTCTGGTAAGCCATGATTGTTCTGAGCGCAACATATTCAGGAAAATCGGGAATTGGAACGAGGCGTTCATTGGTAATAATGGGATGGGGACGGCTGCCTTCATAGGCGAAGCGGCTGCATTTTCTGCTGAGGAGCATTTCCTTCCTTTACTCCATCCATTAACGACTTCTGGATGCCCCCTGCAAATCGACGGTAGAAGTTCACCTCTCGTGCTAGGCCTGATTGCCGAGAGCAGGATACCCGCCAACTTTTTATTGGCACTGACTGTTTTGGCGGCGCAGCATGTGCAGAAGGATTTACTTGGCGATGGCCAGTCTACTCCAGAAAGTATTGAGTTATCAGGCAAAAAACTCGCGCGCGGGGTATCTAATAATTTGAATCCCGCAACGTGTACAGATTGTGGCTGCGAAGGACAGCCGTCTCAAAGGCTGAATCCCTTAGATAACCTGGTTGCACAGGCCGCCCGTCTCCAGTCACGGAAAATTCCTATTCTTGTAGTTGGAGAGTCCGGTGCAGGTAAAGAGCACCTTATTCGCTCTGCCTTTCAGCAGGGTCTGCGGAGGGCGGGTCCATTCATCGCATTGAATTGCGCATCAATACCGAGGGAACTGATTGAAAGTGAGCTGTTTGGCTATGCGCCAGGGAGTTTTACAGGGGCAAAAAAGGAAGGGAAGCCCGGCAAATTTCAATTGGCCGACCAAGGGGTTTTATTTCTTGATGAAATTGGGGAAATGCCGCTGGATCTTCAGGCAGTGCTGCTACGCGTTCTTGAAAATTCCGAGTTCTTCCCGATTGGCGCAAACAAGCCGGTCAAAGTGGATGTGCAGATTTTTGCCGCCACCAATATTCCGATACAGGAGGCTGTCAGGGCGGGGAAATTCAGGGCTGACCTTTATTATCGCCTCAATGGAACGCAAATCTTCCTGCCACCCCTTAGGGAGCGCGAGGATAAGCGTAAATTGATACTGGGTATTTATGTCGAGGAACTGAGAATGGCAGATCTTAACCCGGATCTAAGACTGTCCGATGAGGTTATTGGTTTGTTCATGCGTCACCCATGGCCTGGAAACCTGAGGCAGTTAAAAAATGTTATTCGAACGGCGTTGACCATCAGTAACGATGGTCTTATTCGAATGGAGGATTTCCCCGACAGCTTTCTTTCTGAGATACCTGATCGGATGGTTTCTCCGGCATCTGGCGCTGTTGACCCAGCTGCGGTATCGCATCAAATGGCATGGGTTACCTCAGAGACAGCGCCAGCGGGCAATCGGGATGCCATGAGCATGTCGGAATGGAGCGCCCGGGCAATTGAAAATGCACTGGCGGCCAGCAAGGGTAATCTCAGCAAAACCGCAAACCTGCTTGGTATTTCGCGCACAACGCTCTACAAGAAGCTTTCGCATTATCAGATCGACCCAAAAAGTTTTTCTGGGTCGGAAGCCTGACGCCTCATGCCGGCGGTTTGTGGTCATGGGGAGCGGCGAAGGATTATCCGGAGCGCCTGCTCCGCTGGTTAAGACTGGACGCGGGCAGCACCGGCCAAGGCTTGGAGATTGAAAGTTATGAACGATTCCGGAGCGGCGTTTCTGCAGGTCACCGAGCTCGACGCGATAAAAGAGGCGGCACTTGCGTTTTTAGACGGTTCTTTGCGGCATTTTCCCACGAGGGAGGATGAAATTTCGGGGCTGCGGTCTGGACTCATGGATCAAAGCTTCAATCTCCTCATATTGGGAGAATATAAGCGAGGCAAGTCCAGTATCGCCAACATTCTCATGGGTCAAGCCGTGTTGCCGACTGGCGTGACGCCCCTGACTTCGATCCCGACCGTCGTCGAGTACGGGTTTTCATTTTCGGCTCGCGCCGGTTTTCTTGACGGGCGAACGCTGGAGCTTGATCCGGATCAGTTGGTCGATTTTGTCTCTGAGGAGGCCAATCCAAAGAACCGGCTCGGCGTCACTGAAATACATATCAGGGTTCCATCGCCGTTTCTGCAAAAAGGGGTGAGACTGATCGATACCCCCGGCATTGGCTCTATTCATGAACATAATACGGAGGTTGCCCTTGCGCAGCTTTCCCGCTGTGATGCGGCATTACTGGTGCTGAGTGTGGATCAGCCGCTTACCCGAATCGAGGCCGATTTCTTGAGTAAAATCAGGGCTTACTCAAGTCGGATTATCATTGTTCTTAATAAGGTCGATTATCTTGATGAGCCGGAACTCGTTAAGAGTCTTGAGTATGTCAGAACCAACCTGGAAGGGTTGCTCGGCGGCTCTGTTCATCTTTTTCCATTTTCGGCTAAACCCGCCATGGCGATAGACCCGAGGGTGGCCATGAATAACCCGCTATTCGAGGCTCTCGAAAAGACGCTGATAAGCCAGAAAAGAGCGCTGATACTTGAGGGGTTTACTCGCCGATTTCGAGATGTCATTGGCCGCTGCCGGTTTGAGGTTGAACTCGGAATGGCAGCCCTTGGGTTCTCGGAAGAGGATTTGATGAGCCGCTATGAAACCTACCGGCTGCGCGGTACCAGACTGCATGGTGAGCAGAAAACCGTTCTTTTGAATTTTGAGAAAGACTTGACGGCGCTTACCAAAGAGCTCTCAGGCCCCGCTTTTGATGGCTGGTACAAAGATCAGCTGGAGGAGATAAGGGAAGCTTTCTTTTTGCATCTACCCGAGGGTGTTGGCGATTCTCCAGGACACCTCAAGATTCAGCTTGAAACCCAGCTTCAGGCGGAGATTGCCGGCAGGATCCAGCTTCTCGAAAAGTTAAGCAGCGATTACCTCCGTGAGCCCATGGCAAAAGCGATATCTTGCCTTAATACCCAGGTCATGTGCTTTTCCGAACAACTGCAACAGATCGCGGCTGAAATTTATGAACTCAAGCGGCCTGATGCCAATACGTTCCCGGTTGATGGTGTGCGACTGGTGCTGGAGTCGGCTTACCCTGACGAGCCATGTGTTCTTGAGGTGCTGGCAGATATGACATTACCTGACTGGCCCGGCTCATGGGTCGCGAGGTTTCCCAGTATGCATGCAGCATGGGTGACGTTTGAGAGAAACCGGGTTATCAGGCGGAGCTACAAGAGGATTGATGATCTTTTTGAGTTGGCTGTCGGGCAGTTCAGACAGTCACTCATTCGTAACATAAGATCGAGGGTAGGCGAGATCATAAAAAACGTAGAGCAGGATTTTGTGCGTCTTGGTGATGACTTTGAGTCGGGAATGAAGTC